>JAPKDK010000177.1 GCA_028872645.1 Verrucomicrobiota bacterium | reverse complement strand
CGATACTTTCTCGCTATGACTTGATACGACACTTCAATCCGTGGTTGGGAAATTCAATAGGTCAGGGTGACCACGGCAGATGCGGGGCAAGCTACCGTTGCTGCCTTCCGGCCCTGGCGGAGTTCGCAAGCCCACATTCCATGGGCCCTGACGCGCCGATAATGACGCCGCTGGAAAGCAGCGGCAAGCAGATTCACAAGAACCCTATTCCGCGCTGAATTTGTGGATGGTGGTGGTGCGGTAGGTGTCGCCGGGTTCGAGGATGGTATAGGGGAAATGGGCGTGATTCACCGCGTCGGGGTGATGCTGGGTTTCGAGGCACACCGCGCCACGATGGGGATAAGTTTTGCCCGCCTTACCGGTTTGGCCCTTTAGGAAGTTACCGCTGTAAAACTGGATGGACGGTTGGTCTGTGGAAATTTCCAGCACGCGCCCGCTCGCGGGGTCTTTCAATTTTGCGGCAAGCCTTTGCTCGCCGGCTTTGCCGTTGATTACGAAATTGTGATCGTAGCCTTTCCACGGCGTGTCATCGGCGGGGATGCGATCGCCGATTACGTGCGCCGCGCGGAAATCAAGAAACGTGCCCGCCACTTTTGTAATCGCGCCAGTGGGGATGAGCGTGTCATCCGTGGGCGTAAAGTTGTCGGCATTGATCGTCAACTCGTGGCTAAGCACCGGCCCGCTGCCCGCGCCGGCGAGGTTCCAATAGGCGTGGTTGGTGAGGTTCACCGGCGTGGCCTTGGTGGTGGTGGCGTCGTAATCAATGCGCAGCTCGTTGTCATCAGTGAGCGTGTAAGTGACTTTGATGCTGAGGTTGCCGGGGTAGCCCTCCTCGCCATCTGGGCTGGTGAGGGAAAAGGTGACGGCTTGTTTCCCGCAAGCGGGGGTGGCTTTCCAAACTTGTTTGCTCAATGCTTTGTCGTTGCCACCGTGGAGGTGATTGGGGTCGTTATTGATGGCGAGGGTGTACTCGGTGCCGTTGACCGTGAATTTACCTTTCGCGATGCGATTGCATACGCGGCCGGTGGTGCAGCCGAAGTATTGATTGCCGTCGCCCTCGTAACCGCTCACGTCATCAAATCCATTGATGACATCGGCGAGGTTGCCGTTTTTGTCCGGCACGTGCATTTCCACCAGCGTGGCGCCGTATGTGGTCACCTTGGCGATCAGGCCGTTTTGGTTTTGGAGTGTGTAAATTTCCGTCGCTTCGCCACCCTTCGTGGTGCCGAAGGACGCCTTGGGAATGGAACTGCAGGCGGTCATAAAAATTGCGGTGAATGTGAAAGCACAGAAAGTGCCCATGGATTTTAACGTGGCTCGCATACGCGGAATGATACACGAGCCTGCGCGGGAAGCAACTCTGGATTGGTTGAGGGATAAACCCATTACCACTCACCGCTCACTTCCAATCACGGATGCGTCACGGCCATCACGCATTGGCCGGGGCGGAGGTATTTTTGGGCGGCGGCTTCGATTTGTTCTTTGGTGATGGCCTCGTATTTTTCGTCATCCTTTTCACTGGACTCATAGCCGAGGCCATAGAGTTCATCGAGGCCGCTCATCGTGGCGAGGCCGCCGAGGTCTTGGCGGGAGATTTTTTTCTGGCCGATGATTTTGGCTTTGGCGCGGCGCAGTTCGTCGTCGGTGAGGCCGTCCTGCCGGAGCTTGGCGGCTTCGGAAAGTAGTTCTTTTTCCACTTGCTCAAGCTGGTCGGGCGAGGTGCCGGCGTAAAATGAAAAGTAGCCGCCGGTGAAACCGGGATGGCTCTGCGCGCCGACGTAATAAGCGAGGCCAAGCTCTTCGCGGATGCGCAGAAACAGGCGACTGCCAAGATCGCTGCAGGCTTCGCCGATGAGTTCCAGCGCGTAACGATCGTCATCAAAAAATGAACAGCCGCGATAGCCGAGCACGGCGACGGCTTGCTCCTTGTCGCGCACCTGTTCCACGCGGCGCATTCCTTCGCCAGGCGGAATATGTTTGGGGGCGCGGAATTCATTACCGGCGGGCCACAAGCCAAATGCCTTTTCCACTTCGGCGCGAATGTCGTTGGTTTTGATGTCGCCAAAAATTGCGAGCACGGCGTTGTTTGGCACAGTGAGTTTTTGATGAAACGCAGCGAGATCGCTGGCGCCCAATTTATCGAGCGATGCCTCGGTTCCGAGGGTGTTCAGGCCATAACCTTGTCCGCCGAAAAGCGTTTCGCGCATCAGATGAAAGGTGCCTTGGAGGAGCTTGTCCTGTTGGGCTTTGAGCGCGGCGTGCTGTACCACGCGCTGGCGTTCGAGCGCGGCCTCGGGAAAGGAGGGTTGGAGCAGCACATCGGCCATCAGCTCCAACCCGAGCAACGTATCGCCACTGAGCACTTCAAGCGAAACGCCGAATGAATTGTTGCCGCCGTAGGCATCGATACCGCCGCCGACGGATTCGATTTGTTCGGCGATTTGCTGGCCCGTGCGGTTGGCGGTGCCTTTCACGAGCAGCTTGGCCATCAGCTGGGTGATGCCGCTGTTGCCGATTTTCTCGGCGAGCACGCCGCCGTGAAAGAGCGCGCGCATTTGCACGAAGGGCAGCCGATGATCTTCTTTCACCAACAACCGTAGGCCGTTGGGGAGTTTAAATTTTTGGATGGGATGCTGAGCGTGCCTCACCGCCGCGCGCGCCACCACGGGGGTTGCGCCGTTGGGCAGCAAGGCGTACAGCGTGCGATTGTCTTCGTGCAAATATTCGCTGGCCACACGACACACGTCGCGCGGTTTCACGCGCTTGACGCTTTCGAGATAACGATCGGAGAAGTCGAGGTCGTTGACGGAGATCCAACAGTCGCCGAGGTTTTGCGCTTGACCTTCCATCGTCTTGCGCGTGGCGAGCGTGGCGGAGATGAATTGCTTCATCACTTTGTTTAATTCCGCAGGCTCCACTTGGGCTGATTTGAGCTGATCGAGTTCCTCCAACAACGCCGTACGCGCGCCTTCAAATTTATCGGCATTCACCACGGCACTCATTCCGAATAGGCCGCTTTGGGTGGGCGTGTAGGTCCACGCATCAGCGCTGTTCACGAGGCCCTTTTTCTCGCGAACATTTTGGTACAACCGACTGCTGCGACCGTTGCCGAGCAACGTGGCGAGCACGTCCAGCGCGGGCATATCCGGATGGCGCACATCGGGTACGTGCCACGAATAATGCAAATGACCGAGCTGCACGGGCGCTTCCTCAATGACTTCGCGCGGGGCGGTTTGGCGCGGTTCAACGGGCAAAAACACGGGCGGCGTGGGTTTGTTTTTGTTTTTCGCAAACGCGGCAGCCACTTGCTCGATGACTTCCACGGCGTTCACGTCGCCCACGATGACGTAGAAAATATTGCTGGGAATGTAGCGGGCGCGATAGTAGCCCACGATGTCGTCCCGGCGCAGTTCGTTAAAAATATCAGGATAGCCAATCACCGTGTGGCGATAAGGGCTGGTGGTGTAGGCACTCTCGAAGAGTCGCCGTCCCGCGCGTCGACCGGGGTCGTCCTGGCCCATATCGATTTCGCGGCGGATGACATCCAACTCCTTAGCCAGCTCAGCCTCGGGCAGCGTGGCGTGCTGCATAATATCGCACAAAATATCGATGGCCGTGCCCGCGCCGGTGTTGGGCACATCTATATGGTATACCGTGCGGTCGAAGGACGTGTAGGCGTTCATATAACCGCCGGCTTCCTGGACTTCCTGATCGATGCGCCCTATGCCACGGGTTTCCGTGCCCTTGAAAAGCATATGCTCGAGAATGTGCGAAAGGCCTGCGCCGAGCCACGCGCCTTCGTGGATGCTGCCGGTTTTGGCCCACGCCTGCACGGAAGCAACCGGCGCACTGTAGTCCTCGCGCACGACGACGGTGAGACCGTTATCGAGAGTGGCAAGGCGCGTATCGCCGGCGGCATTGAGTTGACCGAGGGGGGGGGGTGAACCGTCAGGCATAAACGCGGAGCTTAACGCGGCGGAAAGCAGCGGGCGAGCTTATTGCTTATCCGACGCCTTCGACTGGTTGGTGGGATTGGCGGGACGATCCGTTTCCGAAGCCGGCGGGATGGTGCGGTTCACTTCGGGCAGTTCCGGCGCCGGCACCGCAGGCGGCAGGAAGGGTTGGCGAAAGGCTTCGTCGAAAGTATAGCCGCCGACGAAGGCGGTGGGAGTGTCCTCCTCCGTTTTGGCCAGCAGCTCATGCTCGACCATGTTAAACACAATCTCGCCAAAATCCTCGCCGCGCGTGAGGCCCCATTCGTTGAGTACCATCAAGGCCATCGGCCCGTATTGTTCCAGCGCGTGGGCGCGCATCCCGCCGAGCAACTCCTGCCCGCTAATGTGCCGCACGGTGCCTTCTTCTTGTTTGGAAATGGACTGCTGCGTGAAGTCGAGCCCTTCGCGCACAAAATGATACGCATCACGATGGAACCGCGCATCCACCGCGAGGATCGTGTCGAGCACTTCGTCATAACTTTGTTTATGAATCATTTACTTTCAACAGCCGCTGGAGCTGCCTTCTTCGGCGAATCCACCGGATGCGCCGTGCGCCAAGTTTGCACGGCCATGCCCACCAATAAAAGCCCCAATATGACAATCAGCGCTTTCTGTTCCTGTGGCGTCAGGAATTTCATTAGATCTCTTGCAACCGGTTATTTCACCGCAATATTCACTAGTTTATTCGGCACCACGATGACTTTCTTAACTTCTTTTTCAAAAATAAATTGCTGCACCTTCTCGCATGCCAACGCGAGCTGTTCGATTTCCTCGCGCGAAGTCTCCGGTGTGATGTCAATATGCCCGCGCAATTTGCCGTTCACTTGCACGGGAAACTCAATGGATTCCTCCACCAAAAACGCCTCATCCCACTCCGGCCACGGCTGATAGGCGAGGGTGTTGCCCGAAACTTCGCCCAATCGACCGGCCAATTCCTCCGCCAAATGCGGCGCAAAGGGATTGAGTAAACGCAAAAATATTCCCAGCACTTCCCGCGGGCGGCTTTCCCATTTGGAGGCTTCATTGACGAAAACCATTAACGCCGAGATGCCGGTGTTATAACGCATCCCATCGAGGTCGTCGGTCACTTTTTTAATGCACGCGTGCAGCGCCTTGAGTTGTTCCGGTGTGGACTCGGTATCGTTGAACGCCGCGTGCAGTTTCAAATCCGCCAGCAACGCCTCCGCTTGATCCGGCGCGGCGGTCACCGCTTGCTCGTAATCTTTGTAGCTGCCCTCGTCGATGAACAGCCGCCACACGCGCCCGAGAAAACGATACACGCCCTCCACACCTTTAGTGTTCCACGGCTTCATCATTTCCAACGGGCCCATAAACATTTCGTACAAACGAAACGCGTCCGCGCCATATTCGTCGATCACCCCATCAGGGTTCACCACGTTGCCGCGACTCTTGGACATTTTCTGGCCGTCCTTGCCGAGGATGATTCCCTGATTCACCAGACGCTGAAACGGCTCTACCGTGGACACGTGCCCAAGGTCAAACATCACCTTGTGCCAGAACCGCGCGTACAATAAATGCAACACCGCGTGCTCCGTGCCACCGACGTAAAGGTCGACGTTCATCCAATATTTTTCCGCTGCCTCGCCCACGTGACGCTTGTTGTTTTGCGCATCGAGGTAGCGCAAATAATACCAACAACTGCCCGCCCATTGGGGCATCGTGTTGGTCTCGCGCGTAGCGCCGTCGGGGAGGTTTACCCAATCCGCAGCGCGCGCCAATGGCGGATCGCCTTCGGTGGTGGGTTTGTAATCATCCAGCTCCGGAGGCAACACTGGCAAATCACTTTCCGCAACCGCCTCGTGATGGCCATCGCGCCAGATGATGGGAAATGGTTCGCCCCAATAGCGTTGACGGCTGAACAGCCAGTCGCGCAGTTTGAAATTGATGGTGCGCTTGCCCTGCCCTTTTTCCTCGAGCCATTCGATGATCTTCGCCTTGGCCTCGGCCGTGGGCAGGCCGCTGATGAAGCCACTCTCCACACTGGTGCCGTCGCCCACAAATCCAAGCGACTCGAGCGACTCGCCTTCGGGCGCTTGCACGACCACGCGCACAGGCAGTTCAAATTTTTGTGCAAACTCCAAGTCACGCACGTCGTGCGCTGGCACGGCCATAATCGCGCCGGTGCCATAGCTCGCCAAAACGTAATCGGCAATCCAAATGGGCACCGGCTCATCGTTCGCCGGATTGATCGCAAACGC
>JAPKDK010000011.1 GCA_028872645.1 Verrucomicrobiota bacterium | reverse complement strand
TTCCACCAGAACTTCCACCAGAACTTCCACCAGAACTTCCACCAGAACTTCCACCAGAACTTCCACCGCTGTTGCCGCGAAAGTTAATTGCTCCAGTCCATTGTCTGGGAGCAACAGTCCGACGCCCACCCGGCTGATTATGTGTATAGGTCGTACTCATCCCATTGCGGAAGGCGAAGCGGGCATGGGTGGCACCTCCCGATTGAATAAAACGCGGTCCGGTGTAGAAGTTGCGCGGAATGTTAATTGTGCGGAAGGGTTGACGGACTAATGAACGGCGGGAACGGCTGGTGTTATTGGTGCTGTTGCTATTGTTATTGGCTTGGCGTTGACTGGGCAATACGCGGCGTAATGATTGTAATGGGCGAATGTATCCACTAGTACGAAACGTGGAAATCCGCTGATACATCACCTGAATTCTCTCGCCATTGGGCGCGATGAATTCGCCGGCCGGACCTTCGGGATGTTCGCAAACATCTCCGGTGGCGTCATCCACTTCCACCAGCTTGTGGACGCCACCCCCGATGGGATCGATGCGAAAGGTGCGGCCATCGCCTATGGAGATGGAACCGGTCATCGCATCGCCGGCCACGGACAACATGACGGTGCTTTCAGGTGCGCCTTTTACTTTGCCGTATGCGATGGCAAATGTTTCATCAATTTTCTGCCGTTCATCGATTAGGATTTCCAACGTTTCCCCTTGAAACAAACGCAGCGTCAGTGAATCCGCATTCTGCACGATGCTGGTGAGCGTGGCTTGCTCCAGCCGCACAACCTTGTGACGTTTGGCAAACTCCAAGTCGGGCACTGGCCGGTCGGTATGCACATCAGCTTCGGCAATCAGCTCAAGAACACCCGGCTCCTCCGCGTCCTGGGTGAGCGTGTACACGGCAAAGCCCACCCCGCAAAGCAGGATACTCGCAATACCAAAAACCAATTTATTCGTCATCTAGTTTTTTACCTTTCGGCTTTTTATACAGTGCCCCCAGATCAAGCGAGGCACAAGGGCGAATTTAAAACAATATCCACAAAACCACGCCACACCCAAAGGGACGGGGTATTTCTAAAAGAGGTGACAGTTTTTGACAGGATGCTACCATAGTGGCGATGCAGTTTTTAGGACGATTTTGGATGTTGACGAGTGCCTTGGCGGCTCCGGCATTTTCAGCGGAAATATCCTATGATAGCGACATCCGCCCCATCCTCGCGGCGAACTGCTATGCCTGCCACGGGCCCGATGGCAGCACTCGCAAGGCCAAGCTGCGGCTAGACACTGAACAAACCGCTCGGCCGGTTTTGAAGGATTTGCTCAAACGCATTTCCCACATCGACCTCGAAGAACGAATGCCGCCGCCCAAGAGCGGCAAAAAACTTTCCGCCGCGCAAATCGCCACCCTCCGCCAATGGATCGCTCAAGGCGCGAAGTGGGAGAAACATTGGTCGCTCAAGCCACTGAAGCGCCCGCCTCTGCCCCAACTCACCGACGCCGAAAAAAAATGGGCGCGCAATCCCATCGACCATTTCATTCGCGCTAAACAACTCGAACACGGTCTGCAACCTTCCCCCGAGGCCGAACCGCTCACCCTCATCCGCCGCCTCACCTTCGACCTCACCGGACTGCCACCCACGCCAGTTGAAATCGCCGCCTTCAAAAAAGCCTCCCTCAACCCTCAACCCTCAGCCATCAACCAACTCACCACCCGCCTACTCGCCAGCCCCCATTACGGCGAACGCTGGGGCCGACATTGGCTCGACGTGGTGAAGTACGCCGACACTTGCGGGTACGACAAGGACAAGCTCCGCCCCAACGCGTGGCCGTATCGCGATTATGTTATCCGCGCTTTTAATGAGGACAAACCGTACGCGCGGTTTGTGCAGGAACAAATCGCCGGTGATGCGATCTTCCCAAACACCGCCGACGGCATTCTCGGGCTCGGCTTTCTCGCCGCTGGTCCTTGGGATTTCATCGGGCACGTTGAGGTTCCCGAAAGTAAAATTGACGGCCGCATCGCCCGCCACATTGACCGCGATGAGATGGTGTCCAACACGCTCAACACCTTCACCAGCGCCACCATCCAATGCGCCCGCTGCCACGATCACAAGTTCGACCCCTTTACGCAGAATCATTATTACAGCCTCCAATCCGTCTTCGCCGCCGTGGACCGCGCCGAGCGCACCTATGGCGTTAGCCCGGAGTTGGTGAAAAAGAAAGCGGCGATTACCACGCGCATCGCGGATTTGAACAAACACCTCGCCGCTCTCGATGCCGAGATTAAAAAAGAAGGCGGCCCGCAACTCACAGCACTCGACAAACAAATCGCCGCCCTCCGCCCCAAGGCCAAGTTGAAAAGCAAGCGCCCCGAATTCGGCTACCACAGCGCCGTCGTTAAAAAACCGCAAGTGGCCAAATGGGTGCAGATCGATCTTAGCCAAGCCCTCGACTTGCGACGCGTGGTGCTGCGCCCGTGCCACGATGAGTTCAACAACATCGGCGGCGGCTTCGGCTTCCCCGTGCGTTTTAAAGTGGAAGGCGCGCTCACCGCCGATTTCAAAAACACGGTGTCACTGCACGACCAAACCCAAACGGATTTTCCCAATCCGAACATCATGCCAGTTGGTTTTGAGGTGAAAGCCAAAGTGCGCTTTGTGCGCGTCACCGCCATCATGCTCGCTAAGCGCAGCAACGATTACATTTTTGCCCTCGCCGAACTCGAAACCCTCGACGCCACCAGCAAAAACGTTGCACTCAACGCCAAGGTCAGTTCGCCCGATTCCATCGAGGCGCCCATCCGATGGCGGCGCGCCAATCTCACCGACGGTCACTACCCCATCGCCACCGACGCGACCGCCATCGCTACGCTCCAAAACGCCCAACGCCAACGACGGGCCATCGTCGCCAAGCTCCAAACACCCGAGCGACAGTCGCGCCGCGAAAAACTGCAAACCGAAATGGCCGCCGCGTCGAAGGAACTGAAAGCCATCCCTGCCGGCCAAATGGTTTACGCCGCCGCATCGGATTTCAAACCGCAAGGAAATTTTAAACCGACCAACGGCAAGCCGCGCGCCATCAAGGTTTTGCATCGCGGCAACATTCTTGACCCGCGCGACGCCGTGCGCCCGGGCACGTTGCCGATTTTTGAAAAGGAAAATTTTGAATTTAAGCTGGCCACCGACCACCCCGAAGCCGCCCGACGCGCCGCGCTCGCCAAATGGATCACGCGCAAGGACAACCCGCTCACGTGGCGCTCAATCGTCAACCGAATTTGGCTTTGGCATTTCGGACAAGGGCTCGTGACTACCCCCAACGACTTCGGCCGCATGAGCCAGTTGCCCAGCCATTCCGAGTTGCTCGACTGGCTCGCCGTGGAGTTCCGCGATTCCGGCGGCAGCTTCAAACATTTGCACCGAATGATTGTCTCCAGCGCCACGTACCGGCAAAGCTCAACAGTGTCGGATGCGTTTGCCAAAATCGATTCCAACAACCGCTACCTCTGGCGCATGAACCGCCGCCGCCTCGAGGCCGAGGAACTGCGTGACGCCATTCTCGCCACCAGCGGCGCGCTCAATAAAAAAATGGGCGGCCCCGGCTTTTATCTTTTCGCTCTGGAAAAAACCGCACACTCGCCGCATTATGAATATCACAAGTTCGACCCCGCCGACCCCAAAAGTCACCGCCGCTCCGTGTATCGTTTCATTGTCCGCTCCCAGCCCGATCCCTTCATGACCACGCTCGACTGCGCCGACTCCAGCCAAAGCACCCCCCAGCGCGGCGAAACTCTCACTGCCCTCCAAGCCCTCAGTCTGCTCAACAATAAGTTTACCCTCGAAATGTCCAAACACTTCGCCGCGCGTCTGCAAAACGAATCCAAAACTTTCCGCGCCCAAATCCACCGCGCCCACCAACTCACCACCGGCCGCCCGCCGAGCGTAACGGAAATGGCCGCCCTCGAGAAATTCGCCCACCAACACGGGCTCCCCAATCTCTGCCGCGTGCTCTTCAATCTCAGCGAGTTCACCTATCTTGATTAATGCTATGAATCATTCGCCTTTCCATCAAACAGCAGATACGGCCACCACAAGCCGCCGGAATCCCCTTTGGCAATCCTGCGGCAGCCTTGGTGCTCTAGGTGTAGGGGCCACGCGGAACCTTACACTGTAAGCATCACCAAAGGTAATAGTTGCGATCGCTGCAAAGTATGCCGAGGCACGATGTTTAACGTTCGTGAAGAAGAGTGTTTAATATTCATAATAGCTTTAATGTTAGCTGTTGGCTAACTGGGATATGTGACGGTGAAAGTGAGTGAGTTCGGGGACATTTACTGTATGCGTTAGAATATGGCGGCTGTTCCTAGCGTCTTTTATTTTGATTGCACTGCTGATGAGTTGGCGCACGTACCGCTGGCGAAAATAGGCTGAAAAAAACGGACATACCGAGGGGTGATTCGTAACCGCGCAGGTTAAAAGATTGGAAAATAGGATTTTTCCCCTTATCACTCAAATCGTTCGGGATGAATATTTCATGAGATGGTTCGCTCACATAACCCTGATTGGAGGGTTTGCATTTTCCGTAACTGCGGCTGATTTGAAGCCGGTCACGGAGATCTTAACTGCGTGTTGTCTGGATTGTCACGACGCCGAGACACGCAAAGGCGGGATTGATCTCTCAAAATTATTGTCTGAGAAGAACCTTAACGAACCCAAGATCATGGCCCTATGGGAAAAGGTTGATAAAATGGTGCGCGAGGGCGAGATGCCGCCAAAAAAGAATGATTCCTTAACGCCAAATCAGAAAGCACAGGTAGCCAAATGGTACCAATCCACATACGTGCTGAAGGATGGCAGGGAGCATATAGGCCAGACGCCACTGCGGCGCTTGAGCCGGTATGAGTTGATCAATAGCTTGGAGGACTTGCTGCACTTGTCCCTGAAGCAGCCGTATGTTTTCAGTTCGGAGGTGCCAGCTCTATTACCTTCCACACTCGAAACTATTTTACCACCCGATGCGCCGGGCGAATCGGGCTTCCACAATGATGCAGAACAATTGGCAGACTCAGAGCCGCCGATCCTGAAATACAGTCAGGCCTTCGAATATGCACTGCATACTTTTGCTCAAGACTCCGAGGCACGCGGAAAAGTTTTTGGGTTCAAAGAAGCGCCGGCGAATCTTGCCGATATCACCGCAAAAAAAATCCTGCAGCGTTTTATGAATCGCGCATGGCGTGGCTATCGCAATGCGGATAATGAACGGGTGGTATGGCACACGTATCAGAGACAACGAAAGGACAAGCCTCCCGTGCCCTCGCTTTTGCACGCGATGAAAATTGCGATGCTATCCCCAGCATTCGTTTACCGGATTGAGGCCGCCAAGGATCACGGCACACCATACCGTGTCAGCGCCCATGAACTAGCCAGCCGGTTGTCGTATTTTTTATGGGCGAGCATGCCCGATAGCGAACTCTTCACGCTAGCGGAAAGTGGAGAGCTATTAGAGGAATCCGTTTTATCCGCACAGATCGATCGCTTGCTTAATTCTCCCAAGCGACTCTCGCTCGCGGAAGATTTTGCAGGACAATGGCTTGGTTTCTCCGAGATTGCCTCAAACCGTATCTTTTACCGGAACGAAAACTGGAACCGTGGTGTTTACGATGAGGTATTATTTTTCTTTGATGAACTAATCAAGTCCGACCGAAGTATTCTGGATATAATTGACTCAGATTGGCTTTATCAAAGCAATTATACCGGTGTGCGTACGGACGGCCCTGTTCATTCCTTCCCATTAAAACATGCGGATATATTCAAATGGCGAAGGCAACGGCCCAAAGGAATACGCGAAAGGTTCTATGACCCGCCTCGCCTCATTAAAATTAAAAGTGATCAACGAGGAGGCATCATCACTTCAGTGGGGATCCTCCGAGCAACCTCAGCCCCGGAAAAGACAAATCCTGTCCGCCGCGGCGTTTGGATGCTGGATAAAATCATCGGTCGCACGATGCATGCCCCGGAAAATATACCGGCCCTGAGCAAAAGCAAAAAAGTAAATGGCAAACAACTCGTTGACCTTGCTGACATCTTGAAGGCTCACACAAGCAAGGCCATTTGTATCAGTTGCCACAAACATATAGATCCCATCGGACTGGGTCTGGAAAGTTTTGATCCGTATGGTAAATGGCGCACCCGTTATAAAAATAAGCGCCCTGTGAAGGCCGTCGGCCAGTTTCCCAATGGTGACAAGTTTCAAACACCAAAGCAAATGAAGCAAATTTTGATCAGTGATTACCAGGAACCGATCGTCAAAAACATTACTGAACGAATGTTCACCTACGCGATCGGCCGCAAAATCCAGCCATGCGACCAACCGACTGTGAAAAGGATTTATGCTACCCTGAAACAGAATGAGTTTAAAATGAATACGCTGATTCGAGAAATCATCACCAGTCCACAGTTTCAAAACAGACAGGATACCCCATGAGCAAAAAATCCTACCTTATTCCCAGGCGCACCTTCTTGAGGGGCATCGGAGCGGCCTTGGCACTGCCATCGCTGGAAATCATGTCGCCTGCGCTAAGTTACGCTAAGACTGCCCCTGTTAAAAAAGCACTGCGTATGGCTGTACTGTTCAAGGGTGCGGGTGTTAATCCAAGTTCGTGGGATATCACCGGGGCGACTGAAATAAATTTTGAACTTTCGAAGTTGCTGAGCCCGCTCGAGAAAAATAAATCAGATATTGTCCTTCTAAGAAATATTGAGGGCTCAGGAAAAGGAGGGGGGCATGAGAGTGCGACGGTTAACTTTATGACCGGACAGCTTCGCAAATCACGCCTCATACAAAGACATTCTTTTGATCAGATAATTGCTGATCATGTTGGAAAAAATACGCCCGTAAAGTCCCTTCAACTGCGTAGCGACACCTATCTAGATGGCAACGACCCCGCCGAAAACTTCCTCTCGTACGGGAAGGATGGCAAAGCACTCCCAGTTGAAGACAAACCGGAGATCGTTTTCAATCACCTCTTCAAAGGCTTTCATAACAGCGGCTTCCGGCAACGCACCAAGAGTGTGCTCGATGAGGTAAAGGAGAGCTACGCGGCCATTGTTCGCAAGGCAAGCAATCAGGACAAGCAGGTGTTGGAGCAATACCTGCAGTCAGTACGAGATGTGGAACGGGATATTGAGCAATTTACTACCCAGAATAATCCGGTGCGTGATGCAAGGCTGCGAGAGATACGTCCCGTGCCAGCTACCAACAATCTTGCGGGTCGTACTCGTGCCATGCTTGAACTAATTGCACTGGCATTCTGGACAGACATGACCCGTGTGAGTACGTTGATAATGGCCCATACGGAAAGTCGATCGACCTTTGAATTCCTTGGTATCAATGACGAGTTGCATATGCTCTCGCACTTTGTGCGCACCCGAAACCGATCTGCAGGATTGTCCGGTTACGACAAAATTAATCACTGGTACATTCAGCAGTTTGCTCAATTCATCGACCGACTCAAGTCACTGAAGGATGCTGACGGTTCAGTATTCGACAATTCCGCGATCCTCTTCGGCTCAGGAATCAAGCATGGAGATTATCACTCAGTCACCGACCTTCCCCTCGTACTTGCCGGAGGTGGTGGCGGCAAAATCTTACCCGGTCGTTACGTGGATTATCCCAATGTGCCAAACGGAAATCTACACCTGAAACTGATGGACATCATGGGCGTACAGCGGGAGCAATTTGGCAATTCCACAGGCCTGCTTACCGGCATTTCCGAGAAAGCCAACCTTGCCCCAAAATATGTAGACGATGGCTCATGGAAGATCGTGAAGGAGTCGGGTAATAAGATTCAGCTCAAGGGCATGCTTAAGATCAGCGTGAAGGCGGATGACCTGAACCTCTATCTAGTGCAGCTCTCCAACAAGCAACAAATCGAAATCCGTCCCAGCTTTGGAAACGTCCACAGCCTGCGTCTGGATGCTTGTGTCGGTTCGGTTGTGGAACTGACTGGCGAATTCAATGTGAAGGATGGTAGGAAAAATATCACCAAAGTAAGTCACTGCAAACGCCTTTAACAAACAAGGCATTACTCACCATTTAATTAACAAAGGTAAATCGATGGTGAAATTCTGTGGTGAAGTTAAACCCACACAGTAAAAGTCGAGACTTTCCAGAAGCTGCCCAAAGGTCAAAAATGGGGCAACGTAAAAGATGAATGATTCTCCATTCCATCAAGCACTGACTAAGGCTCCCAAGAGCCGTCGAGATTTCCTTTGGCAATCAGGCGGAGGGCTTGGGGGCTTGGCGTTGGCTTCGATGCTGGGACGGGAGCCGTTGCTCGGCAGCGGAATGCTCAGTGGCACGTTGCATCATCCGCCCAAGGCGAAGCGCGTCATTCAGCTTTTCATGGGCGGGGCGGCGAGTCATTTGGATACGTTTGATTTTAAGCCGGCGCTCATCAAGCATCACGGCGAGAAGAGTGATTTTGGCGAGCATGTGGAGGCGTTCCAGAACGGGCTCGGCCCGTGGATGCGGTCGCCATTTGAATTCAAGCGCTACGGTCAAGGCGGCAAATATATTTCGGATATCGTCGCACCTCTGGGCGCGGTGGTGGATGAGATGGCGTTCGTCCATAATCTTGTCGGCAAGACGGGCGTCCACAGTCAGGCCACGTATTTGCAGGCCACAGGTTTTCAGAGACCTGGCTTTCCTGGAATGGGCGCGTGGGTGAGCTACGCGCTGGGCAGCGAGAATGAAAACCTGCCGACCTTTGTCGTGTTGCCCGATCATCGTGGCTACGCCTCAAATGGTCCCAAGAACTGGGCCAGTGCTTTTCTGCCGACCAATACTCAGGGCACTACCATTTTCCCCCAACGCGAAAACCCAATCCCCGACTTGCATCCAAAGGCGGAGTTTGTGACGAAGGCAAGCCATCGCGCCGGCATCGACCTCATCAACCGCCTCAACGCCAGCTACGCTAAAAGCCGCGCGGGCGATGACCGACTTGAGGCGCGCATTCAAACCTACGAACTCGCCGCGCGCCTGCAACTCTCCGCCACTGAGGCACTGGACATCGCGAAGGAACCCGCGCACGTGCTCAAGCTTTACGGCCTCGACCGGATGCAAAAAAAGTATCCCGACAAAATCAACGCGCCCGAGGAGACGGAATACTTTGGCCGCAAATGTTTAATGGCGCGGCGGCTCATCGAGCGCGGTGTGCGCTTCGTGCAAATTTGGTCCGGCAACGACAACAGTTTCCCTCGCCGCAACTGGGACAGCCACGAGGACATCGAGCGCGACCACGCCCCCCTCGCCCTCGGCATGGCCCGCGGTGCCGCCGGACTCATTCAGGATTTGAAACAACGCGGACTGCTCGAGGACACCATCATCCACTGGACCACCGAGTTCGGCCGCATGCCGAGCACCCAAGGCAGCAAAGGCCGCGACCACAACCCATACGTGTTCACCAACTGGCTCTGCGGCGGCGGCATCCGCGGCGGCACTACCGCCGGCGAAAGCGACGAGTGGGGCTACAAACCGCAGGACCGCGCGAACCCCACGCAAGTTTACGACCTCCACGCCACCATGCTCCACCTCCTCGGCATCAACCACAAACGACTGACCCTCCGCCACAACAGCATCGACCGCCGCCTGACCGACGTGCACGGGCACGTGATTAAAAAATTGATTGACTGACTCGACGCTGCGTAACTTCACTGCTAGTTTTCAGTCGAATGAGCAACGACCTCGCCTCGCGGCACAAACCCATCACCGACTTGTTTCCCCCGCCAAAAGCTCCGGAAGATTGGGAGCGCTTTCTACTCACTAAAGAGCAGTTGGAGCATTTTCAAGAAAAAGGTTTTGTGAATGGCATTCGGCTGTTGAGCGACGATCAGATTGAGGCGTTGCGGGTGGAGTTGGCGGAGATGACCGATCCCCATCACGAGGGCCACGAGTTGTTTTACGAATATCACAGCAACGAATCGGGCGCCTCCGATTCGGTTTTATTCCACGCGTTGGGCGCGTGGCGGGTTCGGCCGGCGTTTCACGACATTCTTTGGAACCCCGCCTTTCTGTTGCCAGCGTATCAATTGCTGGGCAAAAAATTTCGGCTGTTCCACGACCAACTTTTCAGCAAGCCAGCAAAACATGGCGGCGTAGTGGCGTGGCATCAGGATTTTTCCTATTGGACGTGGACCCAACCAATGGCCCACCTCACCTGCTGGATTGGGCTCGACGATGCCACTGAGGAAAACGGCTGCCTGCACTACATCCCGCGCAGCCATCGATGGGGCTTGCTGGAAAAAACCGGCCTTGCCGGCGATATGGATTCCGTCCGCGAAGTGCTCACACCGGAACAGGTTTCCGATTTCGAAAACCAATGCCCCGTCGTGCTGAAAAAAGGTGAGTGCAGTTTTCATCACCCGCTGATGATGCACGGCTCGTACGAAAACAAATCCAACCGCCCGCGCCGGGCCACCGTCATCAACGTACTCGCCGATGGCGTGACCTCTAATTTCGAAGGCGGCCACACCCCCGGCACCTCAAATTTCCCAATGCTGCCCAAAGGCGAAAAAATGGCGGGCGATTTTTATCCGTTGCTCTTTGATCCCGAGGATCAACTGGGGGATTTGGCCAAACGCATCAAAACCATCGATGATGTTTGATGGATTCGCATGCCCTCGCTAATTATCATGGTTGCCAACCCCTCCTTTCGGATTTGACCCAGCACATTAAAATCCTTATGCTGCGGCTGGAAAAATGAGTTCACGTGCGTTCATCCTGTTGTTGCTTCCATTGCTGATTGATGAAGCAATGGTTGTGAATGCCGAGAGCATTTCGCCAAAAGACCGCAATTTTTTTGAGACGCAAATTCGGCCGGTGTTGGCTAAACAGTGTTTGGAATGCCACTCGGCGAAAACAAACAACACGGTGAAGCTCGATGCGCCGTTGGCGGTCGCCGAGGCGGCAGTGATTGTGGCGATGCTGCGCGCGGCGGAAAAGAAACCGCACCACAAACCGCTGGCCGAACAGGTGATTCGTGACTTCGAGCGCTGGATAAAACTCGGTGCGCCGTGGCCGGCCGCGGCAGATCCGCAGACCAACGATTCGCTTTGGGCGTTCCAGCCGATCTCCCAACCGATTGTCCCCCGCGTCAAAAATTCCCGCTGGGCGCGTGATCCGCTGGATTGGTTTGTGCTCGCGCGGTTGGCGCAGGAGAAACTAAAGCCCGCGGACGACGCCACGCCGACAGTGTTGATTCGACGGATGTATATCGACCTCACCGGTTTGCCGCCCACAGTTGAGGCGGTAGAAGCGTTCCGAAAAGAGTACGCGAATGATCGCTCGAAGGCGGTCGAAAAACTGGTCGATCAACTGCTCGCTTCGCCGCATTTTGGCGAGCGTTGGGGGCGGCATTGGCTGGATCTGGCGCGCTTTGGCGAATCCAACGGCAACGACGGCCTTGGCCGCAACGCCTCTTTCCCGCACGCATGGCGCTATCGCGATTACGTGATCGAGGCGTTCAACCGCGACACACCATACGATCGTTTTCTCACCGAACAAATTGCCGGAGATTTATTGCCGGCCAAGAGCGAACCCGAGCGCGACCGCAACCTCGTGGCCACCGGATTTCTCGCCATCGGATCCAAGCCGGCCAAGGCGATGAATCAAAATTTCGATATGGACGTGGTGGCGGACCAAATCAACGTGGTGAGCACCGCGGTGATGGGCCTCAGCGTGGCGTGCGCGCGCTGCCACGATCACAAACACGACCCCATCCCCACGCGCGATTACTACGCGTTGGCCGGAATCTTCACCAGCACCGAAACCCTCTGGGGCAAAGCCGCCAACGAAAAACTCACCGCACCGGCCACCGCATTGCATCAGCTAAAAACAATGACGCGCAAGGACGCAAGACCGGACCCCACATTGGCGGCCACCGCCGGCGTACCGAAATTTGCCGAGAATTATCACACGGCGATTGATGCTCTGAAACCGGAGTTGCACCTGAATTTCCAGTCCGCACCGAAAGGGTTCACGGTGAAACAAGACGTTAAATTTTCCACCGACAACGCCGGCGCTTTTGGCGGGGGTTGGCTCGAGGGGCAGCTCAAAAAAAATGTCGATGCGTACACCGTCTCGTTTTGGTTTCGCAATGATCTCGAGAACAACGCGCGGGCCGTGACGGCCTATCTTTTTTCGCGCGGCCCCAAGGGTGCCAACGGTGCGCCCGGCGATCAGGTGGGCATTGGCGGCAATTACAAAAATAATCCACACGCGGGAAAACTGTTTGTCTTCAATGGCAACGGCGGCGTATCGATCAAAGGCAAAACCATTGTGCCGCCGAACACGTGGAATCATCTGGTATTTGTCCGCGATGGCAAACGTGCAACGCTTTACCTCAACGGAAATGCCGAGTCGGAATTGAAGACGGAAATGCCGGTGACCACTCGGGGAGCGCGCGATATTTTCATTGGCGGTCGCAACGACTATTTCAGCCTCACCCTCGAGGGCAATATGGCGGAGTTTGCGCTGTTCCCACGTGCACTCGACCCCGCGGAGATTTTGCAGTTGCACACCGCATCGGGCCGACCCAAAGGCAGTGGCAAAAAATTGGCGCCGCAAAAATCGCCCAAGCCCGCGCCGGGCAATCTGGCCATGGGCGTACGCGAGGGCAAAAAACCAGCCGATGCCAAGATCAACAAGAACGGTGAATCCAACAAGCTCGGCGAGGCCGTCCCACGCGGGTTTCTCTCAGCCACGAAAATGGCCGACGCGGTGAGCATTGACTCCAAACAAAGCGGCCGCCGACAACTCGCGCAGTGGCTCACGCATCCGTCGCATCCACTCACCGCACGCGTGATGGTCAACCGCGTTTGGCTGCACCTCTTCGGCCGGGCAATCGTTGACACGCCCGATGACTTTGGCGTGTACGGCGCGCGCCCAACACATCCGGAATTGCTCGATCATTTGGCGCAGCGGTTCATAGCCGAAAAGTGGTCCGTCAAAAAACTCATCCGCGCTATCGTCCTCAGCCGCACCTACCAACTCGGCAGCCAACCCACCGCCGCGCAGGTGCGGGCCGATCCCGACAACCGGTGGCTCGCGCGCCACCACCGCCGCCGCCTCGATGCCGAAAGCGTGCGCGACAGCATCCTCGCCGCCAGCGGCCAGCTGAACCGCGCCCCGCGCCACGGCTCCGATGTCAGCCAGCTCGACGTGCTGATCAACTGGCCTCCCGGCGAATCAGCCGTCATCCATCGCCCCAGCACGCACCGCAGCATTTACCTTTGCCTGCTGCGCCACGCGCCGCCGCCGGAGCTTTCCGCCTTCGATCTGCCCACCGGCGTGAAACCCATGGGCCAACGCCACGTCACCACCGCACCGACCAGCGCGTTGTATTTGATGAACAACGAGATGGTGGTGAAGCAGTCGCGCCGGTTCGCCGTCCAACTGCTCGACAAGGCCGGAGCCGATCCCGCCAGCCGTGTGCGCTGGGCCTTCCGCCGCGCGCTACAGCGAGATCCTAGTCGGACTGAAACGCAGCGGGTCATTAAACTGGTAAACACTTTGCAAACTGAAACAGGCAATCCCGAAAACGAAACGTCAATCTGGGCTACTATTTGTCAGGCGCTACTGACGACCTCGGAATTTCGGTACATCGATTGATGAACGCACAGCCCACATCCATTTCGCGCCGTGATATGCTTCGGCAGGCCTCGTGTGGTTTTGGCTACCTCGCGATGTCGGCCTTGTTGGCGGAAGCCGCAAAACCGCTCGCGCCCAAGCCGCCGCCGCTGCCCGCTCGCGCCAAGCGTGTAATTTTTCTTTGCATGTCCGGCGGCCCGGCGCACATGGATACGTTTGATTACAAACCGCAGCTGACCAACGCCGCGCATCCGGGATCGGTGTTTGATTTCAAACGACATGGCGACAGTGGCCTGTGGATTTCCGAGTTGCTGCCCGAGACCGCCAAGCACGCGGACAAACTCTGCGTCATCAACGGCATGCACGCGGATACCGGCAACCACGCGCAATCGTTTTTACAGCTGCACACCGGCGAACGCCTCCGCCGCCGCCCAAGCATGGGCGCGTGGATCAACTACGGCCTCGGCACGGAAAACCAAAATCTGCCGGGCCTCATCAGCCTCAACACCGCCAAGCCCTCCACTTACTCCGCCGCATTCCTGCCGCCAGCCTACGAGGGCACGCCGATCGGCATCAACGGCGAAGATTTTTCTAAGGCCAGCATTCCGAATATCAGCGGCACGCATCTTGCATCTGCGGACAAACGCCGCCAACTCGACCTCGTGCAGGCGCTCAACCGCGAACATGCCGCGAGTCGGCCGTACGATGCCAAGCTTGAGTCGATCATCGAAACGATGGAGCTCGGTTTCCGAATGCAAACCATCGCGCCAAAATTGCTCGACGTCAGCACCGAATCCAAAGCCACGCTCGAACGATACCGCGTGGGCGTGAAGCAAACGGTTGGCACCTGCCGCGCGACTGATTTTGGCCGCCAATGTCTGCTCGCCCGCCGCTTCGCCGAGGCCGGCGTGCGGTTCATCGAGGTGAACCACGGCAGTTGGGATCAGCACAAATGGCATCGGCGCGATCTGCGCGCCAACTGCGAAACCACCGACGCCCCCATCGCCGCGCTGCTCGGCGACCTCGAATCGCGCGGATTACTCGATGAAACGCTCGTCGTGTGGGGCGGCGAATTCGGACGGCCCGGCCTCACCCCTGGCGATGGCAAAAACGAAACCGGCCACAACGCCCGCGGCTTCACCTTCTGGCTCGCCGGTGGCGGTGCCAAACGCGGCCACGTCCACGGCCGCACCAACGACACCGGCTCGGCGGCGGTCGATGGCAAAGTTCATTTCCACGATCTCCACGCCACCATCCTCCACCTGTTGGGGCTGGAACACAACCGGCTCACCTACCACCACGCCGGCCGCCATCACCGCCTCACCGGCCCCAAAGGCGGCAAAGTCGCCACGGGGTTGATTGCCTAACCGCAAATTCATCATTAGGCCGTGTAGCTTGACCCCGCCAGCCAATCGGCCAAGGATGCGGCATGCAAACTCATTCGCGCCGGGCCTTTATCCAATCCTCAACCTCAAGCCCGCCTTTCAATCGCCTGGAGCAACTGACCGCTTTTCACCGTTGGCCTTGTGCAACGCGGATACAAAGATGATGAAATTCGAAAAATTATTGGCGGCAACATGCTGCGAGTTTGTCGCGATAGCTTAAAATGATTTGCATACCCCCAACAAAAACAGGATCCTCAACGCGAATGAAATCACTCCTTCCACTGCTAACCGCCTTTGCCTTTTCACTTTCCCCACTCACCTCTCACGCCGAGAGATTGGTGCTCGTCGGGGCATCCTACGGCAAAAACATTCTCGCCATCACTGACGCCAAGGGCGAAGTGATTTGGTCGCACAAAACCGCCGGCCCCCAACGCGGCCACACGGGGCATCACGATGTGCATCTGCTGCCGAACGGAAATATTTTATTTCACGACACTTGGACCACGCTCAAAGAAATCACCCTCGGTAAAAAAGTGATGTGGACTTACGACTCCGCAAAACAAAACGGCAACGCCGGCAAGCGCGTGGACGTGCACGCCTTTGCGCGTTTGAAAAACGGCAATACGATGATTGTCGAGAGCGGCGTGGGCCGCGTCATTGAGGTGGATAAAAACGGCAAACTTGCCCATCAGTTCCCACTCAAAAAAGGCGGCACGCAAAACACGCGTTGGGCGCGCCACACGCCCACCGGCACGCTGCTCGTCTGCTCCGAACAACCCGGCGTGGTTACCGAGTACAACCGCAAAGGCGAAATCGTATGGGATTATTTAATTAAAACGCGCGTGTACGGTGCCATCCGCCTTAAGAACGGCAACACCCTCATCGCCTCGGGCGGCGGTAAAAGTGTCGTTGAAGTTTCACCCGACAAAAAAATCGTGTGGGAAATTAAAGGCAAAGTGCCCGGCACAGAAATCGGCCTCGGCTGGATGACCTGCCTGCAGGAACTCTCCAACGGCAACCGTATCATCGGCAACTGCCACGCAGGTGATAAAAACCCACAGATTTTTGAGATCACCCACGACAAGAAAGTCGTGTGGCAATTCGACGAATGGAATCTCGTCGGCAACGGCCTCGCCTGCTGGCAGGTGCTCAACGACCAACAGTCCGCCCTTGTTCGAAAAAAGTTGGCGAAATAATCCGGACGCGTTCCGCTACTTGGCTTTTTCAAAACCGGCCTTAACCAGTGTGCTGTAGCCGGCCTTGAGGGGGCGCACATCAAATTTCATCGCGCGCAAAATGGGCGTGGCGGCGAGCACGCGGCCGCCGGAGCGGCAGTGGAGGTAAATCACTTTGTTGTGCGGCAGTTTCTTCGCCAGTTTCTTGGCAAAATCCGTGTCGCCCTGGGCCTCGCGAAGGTCACTCAACGGTACGAGCGTGGCGGCTTTGAGGTGGCCGTCGTTCCACTCAAAGGGTTCGCGCACATCGAGCAACACCGCGGTGCCCTTGGCCAGCCGCGCCTTCACAACCTCCAGCGAATCCTTCGTGTGCACAACGCGTTTGGCGGGTTGCGCAACGAGGTTCACCAAATATGTTTTTGGATCCTTGGTGAATTTTTTGATGCCCGCCTTGCAGCAGAATTTCAGGTCCTGCCCCTTGTGAATAATCGTCACCGGCTTCCCCATGCTCCCCAGTTTGGCACCGGAGACAATGCAGACTTTCAGCGGGTAAGGCTTCGGCTTGGCATCCTTCGCCGACGAAGCCAAAACCAAGGTGAACAAGGCAATCAGGGTGGTTCCCAAAATTAATGTGTATTTTTTCATTTTCGTTTTCTATTTTGTAAACGGCAAGGAGCAGATCTTGCCATTTGTGGTGTGAATGGTAGCCTTTTTGAAACACAAAGGAAAGCCATGCCGAACCGCCGAGAATTTATCAAATCCACCACCCTCGCCGCCGGGGCCACCGCGCTAGCGGCAACGACTCAAGCCCATGCAAAACCTGCCGTGACAAAGAAAACTGAACCCTTCCTCCAGAAACTGCTCGATGGCCTCGGCGGCCCGTGGCCGAAGGGCGGCGACCTCAAGACCAAAAAACTCAAGACCGAACAGAAAAACGGCTACCGCCTCGAATGGATCACTTACGAACTGGAGCCAGGCGACCGGTGCCCGGCAATCCTGCTGGTGCCCGATGGCGTGAGCGACAAATCTACCGCGCCGGCCGTGGCCATTTGGCATCAACACGCCGGCCAGTATCACCTCGGCAAAACCGAACCCGCCGGACTCGCCGGTAATCCCATGCACCACACCGGCGCGGCGCTGGCCAGGCTCGGCTACGTGGTGCTGTGCCCAGACGCGCTCTGCTTCGAGGAACGGCAGGATCCGCAAAAGAAACTGCGCGGCGGCGCGTATGAGCGGTTTGAGTTTCTACGCTACACCGTCGCCGGCCAGTGCATGGCGTGGAAAAACATTTTGGACATGCGGCGCGCCGTCGATTACCTCGTCTCGCGCCCCGAAGTGAAGGCCGAGCGCATCGGCTGCTACGGCCATAGCATGGGCTCCACACACACGTGGCTAGTCGGCCCGTGGGAACCGCGCCTGCGCGCGCTGGTCGGCAACTGCTGCCTACCCACCTACGCCGGCATCCACCGCACCAAGCTGCTGCATTGTTTCCCGAATTTCATCCCCGGCATTTACGAACACGGCGACACCCCCGACATCGCCGCCCTCACCGCCCCCCGCGCGCTGCATCTCAACCTCGGCGAAACCGACCGCGGCACGCCGATAAAAGAAGCGCGCGCCGGCGTGAAGACCATCGCCAAGGCCTACGCCAAAGCGGGAGCGCCCGAGAATTTCTCCGCCTTCATCGAGCCCAAAACCGGCCACGTGCTCTCTGAAAAAATGTGGGACAAGACCCAGAAATTTTTCGCGAAACATTTGCAGGCTTAAAGCGCGCGCGCGTTTTTAAAGGTAATTGCCCCGAGTTGCGCCTCGGTCAGCTTTGATTCCTTCAACTTCAAGATTGCAGACTCAGGAATGTAAAATGGTGCGCCGGTGCCGAACACGAGGCGGTCGGCAGGCACTTGTGTCAGGATTCGGCCAATGCCGGCCATGCCTTCGAGGGTGGACAGGTCGAACCACACGCGGCGGGAGGCTTGCAGCCGCAGGAGCAAACCGGCGCGCACGGCGCGGAATCCGTTGAGCAGCATCACTCGCGCCTTGAGGGTTTGCTTCAGCAAATCAATAAGCGGCGCGGTGTTGACGTGCGGCACGCTGACCAGCGGATGTTGTGTACGCCCCTCCTCCATCATCACGGCGATTTGCACGAGCAAGCCGCGCGCAGCGGCCATGGCGAACAGTTTTGTGAAACGCGCGTCGGTCAAATCGTACTGATGATAATTTGGATACAACCGGATGCCCTTCATTTTGAAAACCTCAGCGCAGCGACGGAGGTCTTCCTCCCAATCGGGCAACGTGGGGTTCACGCAACCGATGGGTTGGAGCAAGCCCGCGCCGGGGTGGCGGCAATCGGCGGCAAGGCGCTCGTTGACCGCCGAGAGGTCGCGATGCAGCATCGCGTCATAGCTCCCGGCCCACGCCTCGGTAATGCCGAGTTGCTTGAGCTTGGTGACGAGTGCGGGTGCGGTGTCGTTGGCCACGCGACGGAAGGGCCAGCGGGAAAGGTGCACGTTAGTGTCAATGAGCGGCATGTCAGTTTTTCTTGAACCGCAACGCGCGCTCGGCTTGTCGGCGGAAATTGTCGCACAGGATTTTTTGTTTAGTGGCATCGGGAATGCGCGCGGCGTACACCTTCGCCAGTTGCGAGGCGAAACTGCGGCCGCCGGCGTCGGTGCCCCAAATGATGCGGTCCGCGCCCAACTCGCGCACGGCCATTTCCACAAAGCCCGCCACAGGCTCGGAGCCCGCAATCTCGGCCGACACATTCGGCACCGTGCGCAGCGCGCGTAAGCCGCGTTCCCAATTGCCGCCGCTGTGCATGGCGATGAATTGGGTTTTGGGATGCCGCCGCGCGAGAGCTGCCAAGTCTTCCGGCGTGGATTCGTTGGCATTGTTGCCGCCGGTTTTGTCCCACACGTGCTGATGGATAGTGGCGTGATGGGCGGCGGCGCGCGCGATGATGGGGTCGATGGCCAGCACGCTGCACTTGTCGGCAATCCAAAGTTTCAAGCCAACCACGCGCGGATGTTTCAGGCAGCGGTCAATCTCCGCCACGCTCGCCGCCACGTGTTTCGGGCTCACATAAACGAGCCCCAGCGTCTCTTTCGGAAACGCATTGAGCGCGGCCGTCATGTCGTTGTTTTTTTCAACGAGCTGCGAAGGCGTGGGATCGGCCAAATGCGGCGTGCGCCCCATTGCGATGAGCACCTTCTCCACTCCCATCCGCCGCGCCACCGACAGCAACTCGCCTGCCCGTTGCGCCGCCGAGGCCCCCTGCCCGCCCAAGTGACAATGCGCATCCCAAATACGAAACTTTTGAAAACCCACCGCGCCCTCAGATTCGCGCGGCAGCACTCCTGCTCCAACTGCCAGCACAGAAGCCTGCATGAATTGCCGACGATGGATGGACTCGCTCACTGCCCGAGGGTATCCCGGATATGCCAACCGGCACAGCCAAAATCCAGTTCCAACAAAGGCCGTTGACGAGCATAGGAATTCACTTCATCGTCGTCCGCTGCAACTGTTCTGAATACAAATGCAACGCCTTGGCGCCAGTTTAATTTTCTTCATCTTCGCGGCCACCTTACCGGCCGCAACGACGCATTGGTCGCTTAAACCCATTAAACGTGTGGAGGTGCCGAAGGATGCCAATGCCATTGATTTTTTTATCGGCAACAAACTGCAAAACAAATCGCTGAAATTTTCCGCCGAGGCCGACCGCGCTACGCTGCTGCGGCGGGTGACGCTGGATCTCACCGGCTTGCCGCCTACGCCACAATCGGTGGCCGCTTTTGTGCGGGATTCGCGCAACACGAATGTGGTTTTTGCGGAAGCCGTCAACGCGTTGCTGGCCTCGCCGCGCTATGGCGAACGTTGGGCGCAGCATTGGCTGGATGTGGTGCGCTATGCCGACACGCACGGTTTCGAGGTCAATACGCCACGCGCAAACGCATGGCCTTATCGTGATTACGTGATCCGAGCGTTCAACGAAGATAAACCTTTTAATATATTTGCGTTCGAACAGATCGCCGGCGATTCGGTGGGTGAGCAGGCGGGCACCGGGTTTCTGGTTGCGGCTGCAGTTCTGTTACCCGGACAAATTGGCAAGGATGAGGCATCCAAACGGGCCGCGCGTCAGGACGCGCTCGACGAAATCATTGTCGGGACGTGCGACACTTTTCTTGGGCTCACCGTTGGCTGCGCCCGTTGCCACGATCACAAGTTTGATCCGATCACCCAGAAGGATTATTACGCCATGCAGGCCTTCTTCGCGGGTGTTACCTATGGTGAACGTCAGATTGAGACAGAAGAAACGAAAAAAAATCAGGCAACGACCAAACTGCTGGCCGAACGAATCCAGAAACTGGATTTGCAGTTGCGCGCTTTCGGGCCGGACGTCTTTTCCGGACGCACCATCGTGATTGATGACGAGGACACCCGGTTCACCACTCATCTCAAGGACAAGCAGGGGCACGGCACAAATCCCGACGGGACGAAGCGCGGTTACCTGAAGGATCCGGGCGATGACAAGCGTCTGCCCAATCTGAGTCGCGGTCGTTACACGTGGTGGAAGCACACGCCGGGCGAAGATATTTTCACCTACAACCCCGCCGCGACCGGGCGATTCCGCATCTGGCTTTCCTGGGGAGTGCATGGCAGCGGTGTTCACACGCGCGACGCCCGCTACGTACTGGATCGCGATGGGAATCTGAAAACGACGAATGACCAGCAGGAGATCGCGAAGATTGATCAGTATCACCTCTTCGGCATCTCCAAAGGCGAAACCGAAAAAAAACCGCTCTGGAGCGGAATTTACGATGCCGGCACGCACGAACTCACCCAGAAAAGTCGCATCATACTTCGTGGAGGAAAAACCGGCACGGGAGTAACGGCCGATGTGATCATCCTTCAGGAATCTTCGGACACAACGGCCAAGCTCGACCCGCCCTACTTGCGCCGAGCACCCGACACGATTTTGAACATCGAAAAGTTTTTGCCGGTGAAAGCTAAATTTGTCCGCATGACGTTTCACGAGACGATGGATAACTTCAGACACGAGCCGTGCATTGACGAACTCGAGGTCTTCTCCGCGCTCACCAACTCGGTCAACCTTGCTCTGACCCGATACGGCACCAAGGCAACCTCCTCCGGAGCCTGGAACAACAGCCAACACAAATTAAACCACATCAACGACGGACAATACGGCAACGAACACAGTTTCATTAGCAGCTGGAAAACGAACGGCTGGGTGCAGCTTGAGTTTACGCAGGCACAGCTGATCAACCGCATCGAATGGGCTCGTGATCGCAACTTGCGACACCGCGACCGGCTTGCCATCCGCTATACGATCCAGACCGGCTTGACCACAAACGATTGGCAGACCGTGGCGACCGAAAAAGATCGACTGCCCTTCGGCACGCCTACCGCCTCCACTCGTTTCGCTCACCGACTACTCTCGAAAGAGAATGTTGCAAAGGTCAACAAGCTCGAAGCTGAACGCAAGCGATTGACGGCCGAACGCGATCACTTGGCCAAGCCGAGACGGGTCTACTCCGGCCAGTTCATCGACGCCGGACCGACATACGTTTTGCGCCGCGGCAATGCCGAACAACGCATGGACCGCATCAACGCTCGCGTCCCCGCTGTCCTCGGCAAGCTCGGACTCAAGCTCGGCGAGAATGAGCAAAACCGTCGGGTTGCGTTGGCCAAATGGATCGCGTCTCCGGAGAACCCGCTTACCGCCCGCGTCATGGTAAATCGCATCTGGCAGTTTCATTTTGGCACGGGCCTTGTCTCGACCAGTAGCGACTTTGGCCGCAACGGCACCAAACCCTCTCACCCAAAACTGCTCGATTGGCTCGCAAGCGAATTCATTCGCAGTGGCTGGTCGATCAAGCACATGCACAAGTTGATCATGCTGAGTGATACTTACCGGCAGTCCAACCGCATGAACGGAGAGGGACGGAAGGTCGATGCGGACACCCGTCTACTTTGGCGATTCCCCTCTCGCCGGCTCGAAGCAGAAGCCATTCGCGACAGCATTCTCTTTGTGAGCGGCAACTTGAATCTCGAGGCCGGTGGACCGGGCTTTAGTTTTTTTAAAACCCGCGGCGGCCTCAGCGGTTTTCCGCCAGTGACTGACTTCACCAAAAAGGAATTCCGACGCATGATCTATCAACACAAGATTCGCATGGAACCCGTCCCCGTCTTTGGCGCCTTTGATGCTCCCGATGCCGGCCAAGCCATGCCGCGCCGCAAACAATCCACCACTGCCATTCAGACGCTTAACCTTTTTAACAGCCCCTTCGTCAATAATCAGGCCGCCGCTTTTGCCAATCGCATCGTCAAAGAAACCGGCGATGACATTGGCAAACAGGTCGCCCGTGCTTTCCAACTCACCTTCGGTCGCCAACCCACACCCATCGAAGCCAAAGCCGCGATCGCCTCCGCCAAAACTCATGGGCTTGCCACGCTTTGCCGCGTTTTATTCAACAGCAACGAATTCCTGTTCTTGCCATGAAACACGATCTTTCCAACCACGGTCGGAGCCTTCTCAATCGCCGCGATTTTCTCGGCCAGTCCGCGACCGGTCTCGGCGCAATTGCTCTCACGAGTCTATTGAACAAACAAAGTCTGCTGGCCGACCCACTCAAGATTGATCCCGCCCGGCCACACGCCGCACGACTCCCGCATTATCCCGCAAAAGCCAAAAATGTGTTGGTCATCTTCTGCGCCGGGGCTTGTAGTCAGTTGGAAACCTGGGACTACAAACCCGAACTGATCAAGCACGACGGCCAACCTTTAAAAGACGGCCCACCGGTAACTTTTCAGGGCCCATCCGGCAACCTTGCCCGGCCGCAATATGAGTTCCGCCCTTATGGCCAGACCGGCAAGATGTGCTCGGACATGGTCCCACATCTTGCCTCCATGGCTGATGACTTTGCCTTCATCCATTCGCTCACGAGTAAATCCAACACCCACGGGCCTGCCGAAAATTACATCTCCACTGGCTTCGCTCTCGATGGCTTCCCCAGCATGGGCGCGTGGATCACTTACGCCCTCGGATCCGAAAACGAAGACCTGCCCGCCTTCGTTGCCATCCCCGATCCACGCGGTGTCCCGCAGGCAAGTGTCAACAATTGGGGGCCCGGATTCCTGCCCGCTGTTTTCCAAGGCACTCCCTTCAACTCCAATCAACCGATTCAAAACCTTCAGCCCCCGAAATCTATCTCGAAGAAGACCGACCTTGCCGCCCGCGATCTTTTGAAACTGCTTAACGACCAACACCTTGAACGCAATCCCGGCGACGCGAACCTCGCCGCCCGCATCGCCAGCTACGAGCTTGCCGCCCGGATGCAGTTATCTGTCCCGGAGATCAGCGATCTTTCCACCGAGCCGAAGCACATCCTCAATATGTATGGCGCGGATGACACCAAGAATGAAGTCAAGGCCGACTACGCCAAGAACTGCATTCTCGCCCGGCGACTGATCGAGAAAGGCGTTCGCTTCGTGCAGGTGTTCAACGGTGCCTATGCCACCGCCGGCCGCTTGAATTGGGATGGTCATCAGAAGCTACGCGAGCAATACGATGTCCACGGTCCAATCATGGATCAACCCACAGCAGCCCTGATCCGGGACCTCAAGCAACGCGGTCTGCTGCAGGACACTCTGGTTCTCTGGTGCACCGAATTCGGCCGCATGCCGATGTTCCAAAAAGGCGCCAAAGGCCGCGACCACAATCCCGGCGGCTTCACTGCCGTTTTGACCGGTGCCGGCATCAAATCCGGCGTCAGCCATGGCGCCACCGACGAACTCGGATTCAAGGCCGTGGAAGACGTCCACCCCTTCCACGACCTCCACGCCACCCTGCTCCACCTCCTCGGCCTCGACCACGAAAACCTCACTGTCCTCCACAACGGCTTCGAGCGCCGTCTAACAGACGTCCACGGCCACGTGATAAAAGAGGTGCTGGCCTAACTATTATCCATTCTCAAAAATGAGTAAAAAGAAAATCTCTGACTCACTTGATGATGGATCCCTCACTTTCTTTGTGCAGGGATTGATCCTGCTCTATATGCTTTCACTGTCGCTGGAAACGGTGCCCAGTCTTAACAAATACGCTGACATATTCAGCATCATCAGCATTATCATCACCACGATCTTTGTTGCTGAACTTATTTTACGGCTGATAGTAACAGAGCACCCTCTCAAATATCTCACCAGTTTTTACGGGATAGTCGACTTGGTTGCCATCTTGCCGGCGTTGGTTGGTGCGGACACTAAAAGCCTGCGAGCACTGCGCCTCTTACGCATATTCAAATTGTTCAAAAGCAAACAAATCAACGATGCCGTAATTCGATTGCAACTCGCCTTTCATGAAATCAAAAGAGACCTCTTGGTTTTTTCATTTTTGGCATTCATCTTCATTTATTTTTCTGCCGTCGGAGTTTATCACTTTGAGCATGAAGCTCAGCCTGAACAATTTGGATCCATCCCTGCTTCCCTTTGGTGGGCGATTGTCAGTTTGACTACGGTGGGCTATGGCGATGCTTATCCGATCACCGCCGCGGGGAAATTTTTTGCTGGGATCGTCTTGATTATCGGAATTGGAATTGTCGCCCTCCCCACCGGCTTGATCGCCTCGGCGTTAACCACCATCAAGCGAATAGAAGCAAACCCACAGAATGAACAGGCGCGGTAATCCAACTTCATTCACCCTCCAGCATTGCACAGCTGATGCCATTCGTTAAACTGGGGCCGATGAACCCATCTAGTCCACGCATCGCTCACGCTCTATTGTTGCTTTCATTCGTTAGCAGCTTGTCCGCGATTGATGTGGAAGAACTTCCGCCACCGGCCAAGCACAAGGTGAATTTCGTGAAGGACATCTGGCCGATCTTCAAAAAGCACTGCGTAAAATGTCACGGGCCGGATAAACAAAAGAGTGACTACCGCATCGACGTGAAGGCGCGTGCGTTTGAGGGTGGCGAAATGGGCAAGGCGATTATTCCGGGTAAGAGCGCGGAGAGCCCGCTGGTGCATTTCATTTCCGGGCTCGATGAGGAGGTAGTCATGCCGCCGAAAGGCGATTCGCTTGGCGACAAAACGGTGGGGCTGATTCGCGCATGGATCGATCAGGGCGCGAACTGGCCGGATGACGCGGGCGCGCAAGTGGCCGATCCGATGGA
>JAPKDK010000176.1 GCA_028872645.1 Verrucomicrobiota bacterium | reverse complement strand
GCTTTAGCAACGCGGCTACGATATTAGTCACTATGTTTGTTCTCTCTATTGTCCCGGGCCCCAGTGTCTTTTTAGTTATTGTCAGGTCAATGACTTCGAATTTGAGGCAAGGACTTATCACTATTGGGGGCATAGTGTTTGCCAATATAATTTTCATTCTGCTTGTGGTCTATGGCGTTGGAGCTTTGGTTGCGTCAATGGATGGCTTGTATGCAATAATAAAGTTTGGAGGAAGTGCCTACTTGTTCTGGTTAGGGATCAAGTTGCTTAGAACTAAGGTGAAAAAGGCCGAGATAGAGCAAGTGGCAGAATCGTCATGGCATGCTAATTTCACAGCTGGATTTATTATTACGATAAGTGCACCTAGGGCTATATTATTCTATGTCAGTTTATTGCCGAACGTTATCGATTTGACCAAAGCCCGAGTGCCTGATGTTTTGTTATTAATGCTAATTGCCACTGTTGCTGTTGGAGGGGCAAAATTACCCTATGCATTATTGGCTTATCGGTCATCTTTATTCTTGCAGGAAGAAAAGCCCAAGCGAGTGATGAACCTATTGGCGGGAGTTGTGATGATATTGATCGGGGGAGTGGTCGCACTAAAGGCTTAGGGATAGTGGAATCAAAACAACGGACTGTTTCTCTGAGTCACCTCTTCACCCACACGGATCATCTCAGATAACTCATCAATCACGGTGAGACCCAAGTCTCCCGGGAGATCTCACATATCTCGACACAGATTACACAGTTGTTTCCACGACTAATTCTCTGGCCACCCTCTGAACCCAATTAGAGAAATCCCCCTAACCCACAGATTCCAATTGGGATAGCGTGGAAAAGAGTGAAATGTATTTTTGGAATCAAACCCAACGAACCTTAAACCTCAAGTTTTCAGGGATTTCTCCCGAAAAACCATGGGCTTCTCACGCCGATTCACGGGTATCAATTGTCTAAGCCATAGACAGGTTTTGCCCATTGACGACAAGGCGAGAAAGCTGCGGATTATTACCAACCGTCGGTTCGGAAGGGGCTGGCGGGAATGCCTTCCTTATTGTAGAGGTTGGCTTTCGCGGGATTCATGGTATAGCCGTAACGAACGGCAACCGGCTTGGGCACGTCCGATGATTTGACGACCACAGTCTCGCCGTCGATAGAGGCCTCGGCCCAGAACCATTTCTTGTCTTTACCGGCAATGGCGAAATGCTCCAGCTTACCGCCCTTCACTTCCGCCGTGGGCTCCAGCTTGGTCTTCTTGCCAACCATCAGGCCTTTGCCAACGTGGTCGAACGAGAGGTGGACGGCATTTCCTTTGATCTTGTGGCTCTTGTAAAGCGGCCCAGTCGGGACCAGATCCTTCTTGCCATAGGTCTGGTGCAAGGCCCATTGGGCGAGGCGCCCGCCCACGTCCTGCTTGTTTCGCGGGTGGATGTCGTTCGGGTTGTGGGCGTCTGCCAAGTCGATAGCAACCGCCATCCCGGTGTGCGGAATGTCGAGCGCTTTGGTTTGTGCTTCGCGGATTTTGGCCCAACCGTCTCCACCGGCAGGGTTCTTGTTCGGTTGCCGGAAGTTGGCCAATTGCACCCAATAGAAGGCGAGGTCCTTGTTCTGGAAAACTTTTCGCCAGCCATTCACCAGCGCATGTTTCTTGTGGTAGTAGGTGACGCCTTCGCTACCGTTGGATTCGCCTTGGTACCAAATTCCGCCGCGCATCGCAAAGGGAGCGAGCGGGTGAACCATCGAGTTGTAAATAGCAGAGGGAGAGCTACCGCCGACCTTAGTGTCGGCTTTATAGTTTTTTACCTGATCGGCAATCTTGGAAAGTTCAGGAACCGACTGGAAGCCAGCCAGAGTCGTCCATGGCTCAATGCGTGTGCCGCCCCAATTGGAGCCAACCAAGCCGACCGGCACGCCCAGTTCCTTTTGCAAACGGCGCCCAAAGAAATAGCCAACCGCGCTGAAGCCGGTTGCCGATTTCGGGTTGCATAACTGCCAACTGCCGGCGCCTTTTTCCTTGGGCAGCGGGCTGGTGGTGTGGCCGGGCACATTGAAGAGCCGGATCTGCGGGTGATCCGCAGCTGCGACTTCCTCTTTCGAGTTCATCGACGAACGAAGAGCCCATTCCATGTTCGATTGGCCCGAGCAAATCCACACCTCGCCGACCAGCACGTTGTCGAGGGAGATCTTGTTGTTGCCGGTTACCGTCAGGCTGGCAGGCTTGCTGTTGGCCTTAAGCGGGTCGAGCTTCACCATCCACTTGCCATCGTCGCCCGCCTTGGTGGTCTTGGTTTGGCCGGCGAAGGTGACCGTGACTTTTTCGCTCGCGTCAGCCCAGCCCCAAACGGGCACGGGCAGGTCGCGCTGCAGGACCATGTCGTTGCCAAGAACAGGCGGCATGGTCACATCCGCTGCCGCCGTAAAGGCAAGCGTCAGGAAAGTCAAAAAAGTAAAACGGCAATTCAGTAGATGGAATTTCATGGTTATAGAGTTTTGGTTTGTATGCACTGGTGTCTTGGCAAGACGTTAGAGTCTTGAGCCCTTCTCGGCAAAACAAAATGTTTAGAAACTTAACGATATGGTTGGAAGAAGAGTTGCATTCCATCTGGGAATTGCCGGAGGCCATCCGGACTTTTCTGAATCAGGATGGCTGAATGTATTTTCTGTAACCGTATTGCCCATGCAGCTGTAACCTCTCTAAACTTAAGGCTATTGCCTGAGAGAGGTGGCTGAGCTAAGCTATCCCCACACAAACCATTATGAAAAATATAATTCTGATGTTGGCGGCTGCTGCAGTAGCCTCGGGGGCGACGTACTGGTTGGTTTCCACCGACAAATCTTCAGCAAAGGAGACGGCGACGGCGGAGTTGGCGCGCAAACATGAAACGACGCAAGCTGGGATGCGCAACGAATTGAATGCGGCTAAAGCGCAGCGGTCAGTGATTATCACGGTGGACGGCAATGAGGGCGAAACGCCTAGGGTGGCGACCGTGGAAGATATCCTCACCCGCTTGCAGGAATTGAAGTCGGGTGATAAGCGTGTGAAACGTCGGGCGGTGTATTACCTGGAATCGCTTGTGGACCGCGGGGATGCAGCGCTGCCGGCCATCGCGGAGTTCTTGGAACAGAATGTGGACTTAGAATTACAGTCGCTGGGCGACCCCAAGTCGCAACCTGCCAAGGAACAGAAAATTAAAGGCGGCAAGGACGGAGATAAGAAGGAGGCCAAGGGAATAGTAAAAAATGGGGCCAAGAAACTGGTAAAAGGCGGAGGCAAAGGGGCAAAGCAACCCGCGGCGGCGGCTTGGAATTATTTTCGGCCTTTCCCGAAGCCGAACGATTCATTTCCAGCTACGCTGCGGTTGGGGTTGCTGGAAGTCGTGACGGCCATTGGCTCGACGCAGGCGGAGAAGCTATTGCTGAAGATTTTGGAAAACACCGGGCGCGGGGTAGAGGTTGCGTATCTCGAGATCGCCCTGCAGGACATCGCACGCGACCTGTATGTGGATGAAATTCTTGAAGCCACCCGCCGACTGCTCACCGCGCTGCCGCCTGTCACAGCCGATTCAATGGCGGTAGATCGCCGCGCCAAAGGTTATCTGTATGCCATCCTCGTGAAATACAAAGACCTCATTTTTGTGGACACGGCCAAGACATTGCTCATCACCGCTGACGGTCGACTCGATGGCGATGTGCTTCGTTATTTGCGGCAAGTATTGGGCACGGATGCGATGCCGGTTTTTCATAACGTTATGAATGATGAACGACTCACGGATGAGCTGGACCGCTATGCTATCCGCGACGCCATCCTCCGGCAAATCGGCACCGATCCACAAGCTGATGTTTTGCTAATACAGACCGTGCGGGAAGGGATGGCCCAACAGGAGGAAGGTGAGACTTTTAATTGGGGCCCCATGAAACTGCCACTCGGCGCGCTGATGCAGGGTGTTGATGAAGCACCTGCGCAAAATATCGCTAACCGCCGCGAGTTGATTGAAAATCTACGCGAAGAATTCGACCACCCTCAACTCAACGGAGCCCTGAACAAAGTGGATGCCGGCCTTGAGGCCGCACAGCAAGGGGTTATTCAGGGCGGCGGCAAGTGAACTTCGAGAAAAAATTTGGGAATTAGTTCGCCAGTCACGCGTAGTAAGAGCGACAGGGTGAACTGAATTTTAAAAAATGGCGGCCCCAAATTCACATTCTACTGAATCATCCTGTATACATTTGTCCAAAGCCTCCCGGGCCGCGTCCTCGGCCATCCTCGGAGGAACTGGAAAGGGAACGGCATCGGAGGATTATTGATGAGGCCGAGGAAGGGTTTCGAAAATAGATACTCAAAGAGGAGCGGCAACTTTCCAAAAGGGAAAGCATGCCTCCGGAGATGCAAGAGTTTTGGCTTGGGTAAGCCTTCCCCAACAGTATTGACACCATTGCGTTTCGGCCTAGGGTGGCGGGCATGAAGCAGATTCTATTTATGATTGCGGTGGTGATGGGTCAATCCGTCTTGGCGGCGGATGAGTTCCAGGAAAAGGAGCTGACGGACGCCAACTACGCAAAGTGGCGCGATCACGTTCTTCCCAAGAACTGGGAACTCTCTTACCGAAAGATTCCTTGGCGGACGAGCTTCTGGGACGCCGTCATCGAGGCGCAGGCGAGGGACAAGCCGATCCTGCTGTGGGCGATGAATGGGCACCCACTTTGCAATACGTGAGGCAATGGCGTCAAAGACCGACAGTTAGTCTGGTCCAAACGCGAGGTGCAGAAGCTGGCCGCCGAGTTCGTTGTGGCTGCTGACGCGTGCGACCGCATGCAGAAAGAATTCTGCCGGGATGCAGATGCATTGCTATTTCGAAAATTCGCCAAGCAACGCACAATTAAAAAGGGAAATCGAGGAGGCGCACAGGGACACTACGCGGTGACTCCCAGCGGAGAGTTGCTCGCGGCTAGCTCTAGCGCCGACTCAAAAGTACTCGTGGAGATGATGAAACAGGGGTTGGCAAAGTGGGCAACACTTTCTCGTGAAAAGCGGCTATTACCCAAGTCCCCCGATCCCAAAGCGGCCGAGAACTGGCGTCGCAAGGAGAAACTGTATCCCGACGACGGCCTGGCGTTGCGTGTGATCGCCCGCGACCAGAAGCGCGAGCGTTGGCCCGACTCGAATCTGGATTACGCCTGGTTCCGCAAAGACGAGGCCCGCGCCCTTCTTCCCGCTAAACCAAAGAAAGGCGCTAAGCAAAACGTACCGAGTGAACTGGTGCAACGTCTGGCTCGCTTTCATCTGCTCGATAATGTTCATGCTTTGAATTACACGTTCTTCCCCGAAGAGGCGATCGAGAAGGCGCGATTAACATCCACTGTGCTCCAGGTCAAAGGCGATCTAGTGTCGCTCAGCTTTGAGGGAGAGACTCGCGCATCAATGGTGTCCCCGAAGAAAATCGGCTACGAACCGAAACTGCTAGGCCGCGCAACGTACAACCTCAAGAAACAGAAATTTGTCTCCTTCGAGTTGCTGGCGGTCGGGATGCGCTGGGGCCTGGGCAACTGCAACCAACGTCACAACCCGGCTCCCGCACTGATGGGAATCGTCTTCACGCTGGCCGGCGAAAGTCCGGCCGAACGACTTCCGCCTGCATTTGTTTCTCGGTACGGCTGGTAGTGCTCCTACGACGAAGAGGAAACACCGATGAACCGTTCTGTTGTCATCATCACCTTGCTTGCGGCGCTGTCTATGACTCCGATTATTGGTCGGGGTGAACCCAAAGACAATTTGGTCAAAGTGTTCACGGAAACGAAAGTCAAGGCCGAGGCAGCTGATGTGGATGCGCAGTATAAGCTTGCTGGCCTCTACAACTACGGCAAGGGAACAGCGAAGAACGAAGTGGAAGCGGTGAAGTGGTATCGGCGAGTGGCGGCGCAAAACGACGCACGCGGGCAGAGCATGCTCGGCGTGATGTATACTAACGCACGCGGGGTGGAGCGCGACTACGACCAGGCGATCGTGTGGTTTCGCAAGGCGGCGGCCCAAAACAGCGCCCACGCAAAATACAATCTCGGCTACATGTATGCAGTTGGCAAAGGCGTCGACAGCGACCAGGTCCAAGCCACGGCGTGGTATCGCCAGGCGGCCGAACAAAACGACGCTGGCTCGCAGCGGATCCTCGGCGGTCGGTACGCGGCCGGGCGCGGAGTGGATAAAGACCTCGTGCAAGCCTACGCCTGGACCCAGGTCGTCCT
>JAPKDK010000175.1 GCA_028872645.1 Verrucomicrobiota bacterium | reverse complement strand
CGGCGGCGGCGGCGGCGGCGGCGGCGGCGGACGTGGCGGCGGCGGCGGCGGTGGTGGCCGACGCGACGGCGGCAACAACAAGCGCGCCCGACGTGACTTCGAAGGCGGCGGTGGTGGTGGTGGTTGGTAAACCGAACCGCCAAGGCTGATTAGCCCACGCTAGTTTTCCTTTTTCAACATGCGCAACCTGCCTTGGGCGGGTTGCGCATTTTTATTGAGGCTGTCCATCAGCGAAGGGATGTTTTCCGGCGCGGCTCCAACTTTTGGTTCATCCGACGTGAGCGCCGATTTGAGCGCGCCTTCCACCAACTGCGCGCAGTGGATTTTCATCGGCGGCAATGCACCGAGATCGCCGGTGAGTTCATCGTGCCGCAGCGCCAAAGCTTCCTCGGCGGTTTTACCGCGAATGAGTTCCGTGGCCATACTCGCCACCGCGATCGCCGTCTCGCAGCCGAAAGATTGGAAGCTCGCTTGATCGATGACCTTGCGCCCGTGCTCCTCTTTGAACTTCACCCACAGGCGCAGCATCTCGCCGCAATCGGAATTACCCACCGTGCCCATCCGATCGGCATCGGCCAGCTCGCCCATATTTTTCGGATTGGCAATGGCGTCCTTGATTTTTTGCTCGAGTGATTTATCCATTTTGATTGAAAAGTTTTATGAAAATTCGTAACGCGGCACCGACTCATCCACCTCTAAACTCCACGCATCAATGCCGCCGCGAAGGCAACGCACATTCTTCAATCCGTGCCCCAAATAATACGCCGCCGCATCCAACCCCTGCTGGCCTTGATGATCGATGATCACAAACGGCGTTTCCGGATCCCATTTGCCCATGATTTCCTGCATCAAATCGCGCGTCATATGCGTGGCCCCCTCAATGCGTGCCGCGTCAAATTCTTCTTGCGACCGCACGTCCAGCAACTTCAAATCCGGCGTGGTCGCCAGCTCATCCCGCAGCGCCTTCGATTCCACCAAAATTTTCTGGTCCGCCGCGTGGCTTGATTGAATCTCTGCCAACACCTCCGCCACCTCGAGATCATTGTTCCGCTCGCAAACGCCGCCCAATGTTTCGTCCATCTTAAACCCACAACTTGAACAGCCGCCGATGTGATACTTTCGAAACAACGCCCGCCGCGCTCCCGGGAAAACCGTCAACACCTCCTCCATAGCGGAGTCGGTGGAAATGTCTGTGCTCGTGCTCATAGATTTACTTTAGCAGCTTAATGACTTTTTGCAGCACTTCAATGAAGCGATCCACTTCGCTTCGCGTGTTGTAAAAATAAAAACTGGCGCGCGCCGTGGCGGGGACACCGAGCTTATCGTGTAGCGGCTGCGTACAGTGATGGCCAATGCGGATGGCCACGCCCTGCTGATCGGCGAGGGTGGCGAGATCCAACGCGTGCACGTTCTCGAAAACAAAACTCACCAAACCACCGCGTTCTTCCATTGGCCCAAAAATGCGAATGCCCTCGAATTCGCTCAGTCGCTCTTTTGCGTAATGAGCCAAATCGGTGTCGTGGGCGTGGATGGCTTCGAGCCCGATGGCGTCGAGGTAATCGAGTGCCGCGCGGAGCCCCGCCGCTCCGGCGATGTTCGGGGTGCCGGCTTCGAATTTGTGCGGCGGCACGTTGAATTCCGATTGGTGAAACTCAACTTTGGAAATCATTTCGCCTCCGCCTTGATACGGCGGCATCGTTTCCTGCAATTCGCGGCGGGCGAACAACGCGCCAATGCCGGTAGGCCCACAAAGTTTATGGCCGGAAAGGGCAAGAAAATCACAGCCGAGCGCCCGCACGTCCAGCGGCATATGACCGGCGGATTGGGCGGCATCGACGAGCGTTACCGCACCAGCAGCTTTGGCTTGGGCGCAGATTTTGGCCACGGGATTGATGCTGCCGAGGGCGTTGGAAATGTGAGTGAGTGAAAGTAACTTTACTTCTGCGAACAAGTTGTCGAGGTCTCTGAGGTCAAGCGTTCCTTCGTCGCCGGTGACGGGGATGAAGCGTAACTTCGCGCCAGTGCGTTGGGCGAGCAGTTGCCACGGGACGAGGTTGCTGTGGTGCTCAAGTTCGGTGAGCAGAATCACATCGCCCCTGCCAAGATTAGCTGCTCCCCAAGTGGCGGCGACAAGATTGATTGCTTCCGTGGTGCCGCGTGTGAAAATAATGTCCTCGCGAGCGGGCGCGTTGATGAACTGCGCCACACGATCACGCGCACCTTCGTAAGCGGCGGTGGCGCGATTGCTCAGCTCGTGGATGCCGCGATGCACATTGGCGTTGTCGTGCTCGTAAAAATTCTGAATCGCATCGAGCACCGCGCGCGGTTTTTGCGTGGTGGCGGCATTGTCGAAATAAATCAGCGGATGGCCGTTAATTTCCTGCGCGAGCCCAGGGAAATCGTCGCGGATACTTTTGGGAATCGCACTCATGCAACCTCCACTTTGATTTGACCGTCCTCGATTTGCACGGGATATACCGCCACGCCGCAAGTCGCGGGGGCGTACAAATGTTTGCCGGTGGCCAGTTCGAATTCCGCGTAGTGCCATGGGCAGCCGATGTTGCCACCTTCGAGATGACCCTCGGACAACGACGCACCCGCGTGCGGGCATTCATCGTCGATGGCGTGAAATTTTCCGGCCACGTTAAAAACCGCGATGCGTTTTTCGCCGATGTCGTATGCCTTGCCCTTGCCCTCAGCGATGTCGTCCACGCTGGCGATGGTCGTGGCGGCGCTCATCACATCATCCCCAGCTCAAGCCGCGCGGCTTCGGTCATCATCTCGCGCGTCCATTGCGGTTCCCACACGAGTTCCACGTCCACTTCATCAACCGTTTCAACACAAAGAATTTTATTTTCCACGTCGGCTTGAATCGTCGGGCCCATTCCGCAGCCGGGGGCGGTGAGCGTCATTTTCACACTCGCCTTGTGGCCGCCGTCTTTCAAGTCCTCAAGATGGCAATCGTAAACGAGCCCGAGGTCGACGATGTTCACGGGGATCTCCGGGTCGTAGCAGGTTTTCATTTGCCCCCAAACTTGTTCCTCCAAATCCTCCGCAGACTCAGCTTTTTTGACGGACGTGCTTTGCACTACCTGCCCGATGGCATCGGCATCCTTGCCATCAATCCGAAACATATTGCCGTTCACCACCACGGTGAACGTGCCGCCGAGCGATTGGGTGAGCGTCGCCGTTTCGCCTTTTTGCAGCGTGACGCGCGTGCCCGAAGGAACCACCGACGCTTCCACATCGCGCTCGATCGCCACCGGTTCGGCTTGGCCCATCATTCTGTTGCCTCCACTTCAATTGCTTGGGCGAGTTCGCGCACGCGCTGCACCATCGCAAACAATCCGTTCTTGCGCGTGGGGCTGAGGTGCGCGGCGAGCTGCAGCCGATCGAGCTGCGCTTGGCCATCGATGTCCAAAATTTCCTTCGCGGTTTTGCCGGAGTAAATAGTGAGCAACACCGCGATCAGCCCCTTCACGATAAACGCATCGCTGTCGGCCACGATGGTGATGCGGCCGGCGGCTTCGGGTAGCAATTTCATCCACACCTGCGCCTGGCAACCGTGCACGCGATTGGCTTCTGATTGATCAGCGACGTCCATCGGCGGCAATTCCTTGCCGAGGTCGATGAGATAACCAAAGCGCGATTCCCAATCGCCGAGCAACTCAAAATTATCTGCCAATTCATCGATGCTGTTCAGGGCAACACTCATTTATCTTCCAACCGATCCCATACCAACCGATCCAATTCCTCGCGGGCCGGCGGGCAACCAATGCGCGCGATGATTTCGCCGGCAAAGGCGTGCATAATCATTCGGCGCGCAGCTTCCTCATCGAGCCCGCGCGCGCGCAGATAAAAAATCTGCTCGGCATTCATTTGCCCAATCGTCGCGCCGTGCGTGCACTTCACGTCATCCGCGTAAATTTCCAGTTGCGGTTTGGTGTTCACCGTCGCGTTATCGGAAAGTAATAGGTTTTTATTCGTCTGCTTCGCGTCCGTCTTGTCCGCGCCTTTGTGAACGTGAATGCGCCCGTGAAACACCGCGCGCGCGTGGTCATCGAGAATGCCGTTAAAATATTCGTGGCTGTCGCAGTGCGGCTGAAGATGATCGACCACCATATGATGATCGATGAGCTGTTTGCCACGCGGCAGATACAAGCCATTCAGCACCGCCTCAATGCCGGTGCCGTCGAGCCGCGCGCGGATATTGTTGCGCGCAATGCGGCCGCCGAGGGCGATGGAGTGATGCGCCACGCGACAGTCGCGTCCCATCGTGGCGTGCAAACCGGCCACGTGAAACGCCGCCGTGCTTTCATCCTGAAACTTCACGTGCTCCAGCTGCGCATTGTCGCCAATGGAAAGCTCGGTGATGGTATTGTTAAAATACGCGGCATCCGCGCCCGTCCAGCTTTCGAGAATGGTCGCCTTGCTGTTTGCGCCGAGGGTGATGTGATTGCGAATATTCGCCGTCGCGCCATCGCCGCCGGTGCTCAAATAGTAAACGCGAATGGGCGTTTCAAAACACACGCCATCCGCCACGCGCACTCTCGAGCCATCCGTAAAACTCGCGGCATTCAATGCGCCAAAAGCGTCCTCCGCTTCGCACGGTTTAAATGCCGCCGAGGCAAGATTGCCAATCTCCATCCCCTCCGGCAGTTCGCCCACTCCGGAAAGTTCATTGGAAAAATGGCCGTTCACGAATACCAGTTGCGGGCCGGCGATTTCCGAAAAAATACAGCCCTCCAACTTCGCGGCCGCATCCGCTTCGGCGGCGGTGAATTCCAATTCCGCAATTGGCGCGACGCTGGTGAAACGCCAATCCTCATCGCGCGTGGTGGGGAAGCCCATCTCCGCAAAACTCGCGCCGCCTTCGCCCCTTGTCGGCAGAACAGCAAGCAATCGATCCACGGCGTTGTTGGCGGGGGCAACCATCAGGCGGTTTGGAGTTCTCCGTTGGTGATCCAGTCGTAGCCCTTTTCCTCAAGCTCCAACGCCAGTTCCTTGCCGCCGGATTTCACGATGCGACCGTCGTACAGCACGTGCACAAAATCGGGCACAATATAATCGAGCAAACGCTGGTAGTGCGTGATGATAAGTTGCGCGTTATCGGCGCGCTTGAGTGTGTTCACGCCATTGGCCACGACCTTCAGCGCGTCGATGTCCAAGCCTGAATCGGTTTCGTCCAGCACGGCCATTGTCGGATTGAGCAACGCCATTTGCAAAATTTCCGCGCGCTTCTTTTCGCCCCCGGAAAAGCCCTCGTTCACAGAGCGCTTTAGCAGTGCCTCGTCCAGTTGCAGTAGCTCAATTTTCTCACGCATTAGCTTGAGGAAATCCACCGCATTGAGCGCCGCCTCCCCGTGATGCTCACGCACCGCATTCACCGCCGCGCGCAAAAAATAAGTCGTGTTCACACCGGGAATTTCCACCGGATATTGAAAGGCCAAAAACAGCCCCTCGCGCACGCGCACCTCGGGCGCAAGTTCCAGCAAATCATGCCCTTTGTACGTCACCGAACCCTCGGCAACCTCAAACGCCGCGCGCCCCGCCAACACCTGTGCCAGCGTACTCTTGCCGCTACCATTCGGCCCCATGATCGCGTGCACCTCGCCGGCGTTAATGATCAAGTCGATCCCCTTGAGAATTTCCGTGCCCTCCACGCCGGCCTTCAGATTTTTGATTTCTAACATTTTAAATTCCTATCCCACACTGCCTTCGAGACTTACGTCCATCAGCGCCTGCGCTTCCATTGCGAATTCCATCGGGAGTTCGCGGAAGACTTCTTTGCAAAATCCGTTCACAATCATATTCACCGCGTCCTGCGTTTCGATGCCGCGGGCGTTGCAGTAAAAAATCTGGTCCTCGCCAATCTTTGAGGTAGTCGCCTCGTGCTCGACTTGGGCCGATGAATTTTTTGCCTCGATGTATGGAAACGTATGCGCGCCGCAGCGGTTTCCGATGAGCAACGAATCGCACTGTGTATAGTTACGGGCGTTCGTGGCGTTCTTGCCAATCTGCACGAGGCCGCGATAGCTGTTCTGGCCTTTGCCGGCGGAGATGCCTTTGCTGATGACGGTGCTACGGGTGTTCTTGCCGAGATGAATCATCTTGGTGCCGGTGTCTGCCTGTTGCGCGAGGTTGGCGAGGGCCACGGAGTAGAACTCGCCCACAGAGTCATCGCCTTGCAAAATCACACTGGGATATTTCCATGTGATCGCTGAGCCGGTCTCCACCTGCGTCCAGCAAATCTTCGAGC
>JAPKDK010000174.1 GCA_028872645.1 Verrucomicrobiota bacterium | reverse complement strand
TCGCGAAGCCGCGATAAGGCGATTTGTGCTCGCCCGCCATATAGCCCTCCACCACGTGGCGCGCGTGCAAGCCGAGGGCATCCGCCCGGGCAATGGCCTCGGGGTCCAGCAAATCTGCTGCGTGTTCCACGTCCATAGTGTGACCCTACGGCGCGATTAGCTGAGCTTCTCGTCCTGCGGAACCTCTTCGAGAATGCGCTCGATGATGTCGTCCGGCGTGAGCCCCTCGCTGGTGGCGGAGAAGTTGGGGATGATTCGATGCCGCAAAACCGGCCCCGCCATCGCGGCCACGTCGTGACAGCTTACATAAACCTGCCCGTTCAAAACGGCGTGCGCTTTGGCAGCCATAATGAGGTTCAGCCCACCACGCGGGCCGGCGCCCCAGCTGAGCCATTTTTTGCACAGCGGCAGCGCCTCGTCCGTGGTCACGCGCGTGACGCGCACCAGTTTGCGGGCGTATTCAAACACGTGATCCGCCACCGGAATGCGGCGCACCACATCCTGCAGTTCGATAATTTGTTCCGCGTTCAAAACCGGCTGCGGCTTTCCGGGCACGGTGCCGGTGACCATTTTCATGATGTCCATTTCCTCATCGGCATCGGGGTAGTCCACTTTGATCATAAAGATAAAGCGGTCCAACTGTGCCTCTGGCAAGGGATAGGTGCCTTCCTGCTCGATGGGGTTTTGCGTGCCCAAAACGAAAAACGGATTGGGCAGATTGTGATCCGTTCCGCCCGCGGAAACTTTCCGCTCCTGCATTGCCTCCAACATCGCCGCCTGCGTCTTGGGCGGCGTGCGGTTAATTTCATCAGCCAACACAATGTTCGCGAAGATGGGGCCTTTTAGAAATTTGAACTGCCGCTCGTTGGTGGCCTTGTCCTGATGGATCACCTCCGTGCCGGTGATGTCGCTCGGCATCAGGTCAGGCGTAAACTGAATGCGCTTGAACTCGAGGTCCAATGTCTCCGCCAGCGACGACACCAGCAGGGTCTTCGCCAAACCCGGCACGCCCACCAGCAACGAATGGCTGCGGGTGAAGATGCTGATCAGCACCTGATCCACCACGTCATTTTGGCCGATGATGACCTTGGAAAGTTCCGCGCGAATCTTGTCCCGCGCCCCGGTAAGTTGCTCCACGGCTTGGAAGTCTTGCCCCTCCAGTTCCGTTTGTTTTTCAGAATTAATTGTGGTCGTCATAAATCTATTCTCTGTGATTACACGGTGTGGGTTCTGTGCGTTACCCGCCACGAATCGTGTTGCTGACGGGACGGTACGAAGCCAGTTCCGCAAAGCAAACCAAAACCGTCCCCAATGCGAGCGATTGGAATGCCTCGCGGGCCAGTTTATTCAAGCAATACCTGTCTTTCTAGGGTTCCCCAATTTGCCAACGGCACGTATTTTATATATTCTCACCGCCATGAACCCCATTCAATACATTTTAACGGCACTCGCCGCCTGCTCCATCACGGCCTCGGCGCAGGTCACGCTGGAAATCAAACAAACGGAAAAATCCACCGTCACCCGGCAGTCCGATATCAGCCTCAAACAAATTCTTCAAATCGCCGGACAGGAAATCGAGACGCAAAGCATCCAGAAAATCACCACCGAATCCGTCAACGGCGCCCGCGACGCCAATGGCACCATGAGCACCCGCGCCACACACACAAAATGGAATGGCAAATGGTCGTTCCCCGGAGGTATTGAAATGAAATTCGACTCCGCCGTGCCCGATGCCAAAGCCCCCCTCGAACAGCTCGAACCCATTCTTAATGTGGTTCGCGCGATGATTAAGCACCCCACCACGCAAGTGTTTAACAAAGACGGCTCCCCCAAATCCGTGAACGTACCCGAAGCCGCAATCGAAAACCTACAGGGCCCGTTGAAAAAAGAATTCAACGCCAAACAAATTCTCGATCAACTCAAGCAAGAACACGCGCGCCTCCCCACCAAAGCCGTTAACAAAAACGATACTTGGGTACGCATGGAACTGATGCCACTCGGTGCCGGACAAGTGCTCAACATTCGGGTCGATTACACCTACGGAGGCACCCTCAAAAAGAACGATCGCGTGCTCGACCGCATCACTGGCAAAGTCACCGATGTCGCTTATGAAATGAAAGGCAAAAACGCTGGCCCGCTCGTGGTGAAAGACAGCGACATAAAAGCCGCCAAATCAAAAATCGATTTGTTGTTCGACCGCCAAACCGGCCGCTTCGTGGAAACTAAAAACTTCATTCAAGTCACCGGCACAATGACCTTCGAAGCCAACGGACAGGAACTCCCCGGCAAACTCGACCTCACTATCGAGCAAAACACCATCGAGTTACCCAAAGAGAAAAAGTAGCCCTCGCTACTCCGCCAACCACTGCCAAGCCAGCAACTGCATCCGCGGCAGATGGAACGGGCCTTTCCATAAGTTGCCCTTCAACGGCACGGACACGCGGCCGTCGCGGTGCAAGTAGCCATACCACTCGCCGTGCTCCGCATCCGGAAAATGTGAATACGCCCAATCGTGCACTTGGCGATGCATCGCTTCGTAGCGCGAATCGCCCGTAAGCAAATGCGCCAACAATGTGGCGAGAATCGTTTCGTTGTGCGGCCACCAAAATTTCATGTCGTGCCAGTACTCCTGCACCGGTTTTCCGTGTACGTCGCGAAAGTAAAGGATGCCGCCGTGTTCCTCATCCCAACCGCGCGCCCACATCCAGTCTAGCATCTTGCATCCCAATTCGATAAGCGCCGCGTCGTTGCCGCGATGTCGCGCTTCGTTCAAAACAAACCACGCCCCCTCAATCGCGTGTCCCGGATTCAGCAGTCGTCCGTCAAAATGATCCAGCAACTCACCCTTCGGCCCCACTGTTTCCATCACGCACTCCAGCTCCGGCTTTACAAAATCACGCTGGATTTCCGCAATGCACGCGTCGATGTCCGCATTAAAGGAATCGTCACCCAAACACGTCCTCATCTCCTGCGCCGTCACCAGCGAAATCATCGGCGCGCCCATTCCTTTGCTCGGCCGCGTGTCCGTGAATTTTGCGTCGGCCGAATCTGCAAATCCCATTTTCGCCGACGCGTAAAGACCGCGCGCCTTGTCCGCCATCGCCGCATCGCCCGTGGCCTTCGCGCACGCCGCAAACGCAATCGCACCAAATGTCTCCGTGAAAAAATACCGCCGCTTGCGAATCGGTGCGCCCTCGCGCGTCACGTGAAACCACATCCGCCCATCCTCATCAAAACCGTGCTTTTCTATGAACTCAATCCCATGCCGCGCCGCCGCCAACCATTCCTCGCGTGGCTCCACCGTATTATAAAGCGTGGCGAGCAACCACGTGAACCGGCATTGCTGCCACATCCCCTTGTCCGTATCCAGCACGCCGCCATCGCGGTCGCGGGCAATCATAAACCCACCGTGCTCTTCATCCACGCAACGCGGCAGCCAAAAGGGCAAAGTGTCCTCCAGCAACCCGTCGCGGTAAACCGCAATCAATTCTTCCTTTCGTTCTGCGTTCATTCGTTATGCCGTTGCGTGTTCATCAATCCATTCAAAAAACCCAATCGCCTCCAGTTCGCCGCGCAGCGTTTCCAACTGCTTCGCCGACTGCTGCGGCAACGGCGGCCGCGCCGGCCCGCAATTCACCCCCACCCAATGCATCACCGCCTTCGCCGACTGCGTGAAGCCGTGCGACGCGATGGTTTCAACCATTTCGAACGAACGCGCCTGCCAAAGCCGCGCCTCTTCCAAATCTCCCGCCGCGTGGGCCGCCATCACCCGATGATATATTGGCGCGGCAAAATTATAAGTGCTCCCGACCGCACCGCGACAGCCCAATTCCCAACCCTCCAGCAATTCCTCATCACACCCGAAAAGCATATCCGGCGCGCCATCCATTTCCAAAATACGCCGCAACTGTACGCGGTCCGTATTAGTATATTTCACCCCCACAAATCCCGGCACCTTTTCAGTCACGCGCTCCACAAATTCCGCCGTATCAATCGTCACCCCCGTCATCACCGGAATGTCATAAAAATAAAACGGCATTTCCCGCGCCGGTTCCGTGATGCGCGCGAACCAATCCACCATTGCCGCCGCATCCTTTGGCTTGAAAAAATTAGGTGCCATCGCGCTCATTGCATCCGCCCCCGCTCGTTGCGCCGCCACCGCCAAAGCTCGCGCGTCCGGCAAATTATTATGGCCAATGTGCGCGATGAACTTCACGCCGTGCGCCCGCGCTGCCTCGCCCCACGCCGCGAACAATTCCGCACGCTCATCGGTCGTTAGCGAATGGCACTCGCCGGTTGTCCCCGCCACGAACGCGCCCGACACGCCATTCGCTGCCAAGTGCGCCGCTTGCTCCGGCACACAATCGAGGTTGAGCGAAAAGTCACCGTGAAACGGCGTGTGAGGTGCAGCGATAAGTCCAGTTAATTTCATAGAGTTTACGTCTGTGATAAAATTCGATTTAATCCGTGCGCCCTGTGCTGCCGGCACAAATGACCACTAAAAAAATAATCACCGCCGCCCACGACTTGAGCGCGTCCTGCAACGCCCTCACCTTTGCCGATCCCGTGGCCTATGTGTACAACCCGCTCGACTACGCGTGGCCCGCGCACGAGCAATACCTTCGCCTTGCCGCCGCCACCAAAAAACGCGTCGTATTCCTCGGCATGAACCCCGGCCCCTTCGGCATGGCGCAAACCGGTGTACCCTTCGGCGAAGTCGCCGCCGCGCGCGATTGGCTTGGCATCAACGCCCCCATCGGAAAACCCGCCCGCGAACACCCCAAGCGCCCCATCGACGGCCTCGCCTGCACCCGCAGCGAGGTCAGCGGTCGCCGATTGTGGGGCCTCTTCAGCGAACGCTTCGCCACGCCGGAAAAATTTTTCGCCGATCACTTCATCATCAACCATTGTCCGCTCGCCTTTATGGAAGACACCGGCCGCAATCGCACCCCCGACAAACTCCCGGGCGCCGAATCCGCCCCGCTGATGGCCGCGTGCGATTCGCACCTGCGCCACGTGGTGGAAATCCTTGAACCCGAATGGCTCATCGCCGTCGGCGGCTTCGCTGAAAAACGTGCCACCGAGGCCCTCTCCGAAATGGACGTCCGCATCGGGAAAATTCTCCACCCCAGCCCCGCCAGCCCCGCCGCCAACCGAGGCTGGGCCGAACAAGCCATCGCCCAAATGACTGCGCAAGGCGTTTGGTGAAAACGTGCTGCCGGCATCTTGCCGGCAGGCCAACCGCGTTCGCTCACTAAAAATCTGCCGGCAAGATGCCGGCAGCACATCACGGGCAAATGGCACAGCCGGAAGGCCCTTGGAATTGATTAAATTCAAACGCGGTTCCGGAAACGGAATCCAACCGTACCGCACCGCGCTTGGTTTTTTCACATCGTCCGAAATCAGTTCAATCGCGCCGTCCACAATCCGCGCCTTGACAGGCTGCCAATTTCCATCGGCCGCGCGCAATTCAAAACCACTCGGCGGTTTCCCATCGTGCGTGCGCAAACCGTTGGCCGAGTGAAACTTAAAAACCAAACGCGCGCCATCGCGTTCCACCGAGTCAATCACCGGCCCGCTTGCCACGAGTGATTTGCCGTAAACTTGTTTCGCCGCTATCAACGCCAAGCGCACGCCGACCGGTTGCTTCTCGCGCGGATGCACGTTACTGGGATGGCCAAGGTCAACCGTCACCGCCATGCCGGTGTGCGGCAGGGCATCGTGCACGCGTTGTTGGCTCGCACGAAAGGCAGGCCAGTGCGGGCGCTTCAGCGCGGGGAGTTGCACGAAAAGGAAAGGCAACTTTGGCCGCTTCATTTGCGCGCGCCAATCGGTCACCAAAGTTTTCAAAATAGCATCATGTTGCGGCACGCGCCATTCGGTTTGGGCGTTGGATTCGCCTTGATACCACAGGACGCCCGCGATGGGCAGCGGCTGAAATGGAGCCACGGCGGCATCCCACATGAAGGCGGGCTTGAATGAATGGTTCGGGCCGAGGTCGTCGCCGGGGATCAATTCGTTCGCCGCCAGCGCGCGTTTCAAATTGGATGACCCACGATCGCGGCACCACGGCCCAAGACTTTTATTGGTGAGCCAATTACCGCGCACTATTGCCGCCAATTGCGGATGCGCGGCCAAGGCCTCGCGGCGTACCCACGCTTCCGCTGGTGTGCCACCGATGGAAACGTTGATGAGGCCCACGGGCACGTCGATTTCGGTAAGCAGTTTTTGGCCAAAGAAAAATCCGACGGCCGAAAACGGCGCAGCGTTTTCCG
>JAPKDK010000173.1 GCA_028872645.1 Verrucomicrobiota bacterium | reverse complement strand
GCGCAGGCGGCGGCCAACCCGGCGGTGGTGGCGGATTTGGTGGCGCACCTGGCGGCGGCGGCCCTGGTGGCGCACCTGGCGGTGGCAGTCCGCAATTCCGGCAGCTCAGTGGCTACCCAGCCCAAGGACAAGGGCTTGGGCAAGGTTTTGTTCCGCGTGGATTTCAGAGTGGCAATCCCTTCAACGGGCAGCCGTTTACCCAGCAAAATTTTGGAGTAAACCGAAGTTTTCAGCGCTTCAATTCGCTTACGCCAGGATACGGTCAATCACGTGTCCGTGGACGTCAGTAAGCCGGAAATCTCGACCCTGATATTTGTAAGTCAATTGCTCGTGGTCTAATCCCAAGAGGTGCAGAATTGTAGCGTTGAGGTCGTGCAGATGTACGGGGTTGTCTACCGCTTTGTAGCCTAGCTCGTCGGTCTCTCCGAATGTGATGCCACCCTTCACACCGCCACCGGCAAGCATCATGCTGAAGCCTTCCTTGTGGTGGTCACGCCCAACGTTTTTTCCTGCACCGCCATTGCTCTTACCCTGTAACATGGGGGTGCGGCCAAACTCGCCACCAAGCACAATCAATGTATCATTAAGCAGACCGCGTTGTTTTAAATCCTTAATGAGTGCCGATACGGGTTGATCGATTTGCTTAGCCTTTTTAGGGATATTGCTAAATACGCTACTGTGGTGATCCCAGCCTTGGTCGAAAAGTTGCACAAAACGCACTCCGCGTTCCACGAGTCGACGTGCGAGCAGGCAATTATTGGCAAAACTCGCCTTACCGGGTGCGGTGCCATACATCGCGTGTGTATCTTTTGATTCCCTTGAGGTGTCCATCAGTTCAGGCACGCTTGCCTGCATACGAAAGGCCAGCTCATATTGCTCGATACGTGTGGCGATTTCTGGATCGCCGATATCGGCCAGTGACTGTTTGTTTAAAAAATTGATGCCATCGACAAGTTCGCGCCGGTCTCCGCGCCCGATGCCTTTTGGGTTGGATAGGAACAGCACCGGATCGCCAGAGCTTCGAAACTCCACGCCCTGATGCATTGTAGGTAAAAAGCCGCTACCCCAAAGGCTGTTGCCAGCGCCTGCCACACTTCCGGTGATCATCACCACGTAGCTCGGCAAATCCTTGTTCTCCGTGCCCAAGCCGTAGCTGACCCACGAGCCAATCCCCGGCCGACCAAAGCGCCCAAAACCGGTATGTTGGAATAACTGCGCGGGGGCGTGATTGAAATGTTCCGTACGAATGGATTGCACGAGGCAAAGATCATCAGCCACTGTACCAAGTTTGGGTAAGTGTTCGCATAGGTGCAGCCCGCCTTGTCCGTGCTGTGGAAACTTGAAGCGTGTGCCTAACAGCAGTGGATGTTCACGGATGAAGGCCAACTGTTTACCCTTAAACATATGGTCGGGACATTTTTGACCATTACGTTTCACTAGTTCGGGCTTGTGGGAAAATAAATCTAGCTGAGATGGCGCCCCGACCATATGGAGATAAATAATATGTTTTGCCCGAGGCTGGAAATGCGGTTGCTTGGACGCCGCCGGATTTGCGGCAAACAGGTTGGGGTTCAATACGCTGCCCAGTCCCAGTGCCCCAATACCCAAGCCACTGGTTTTCAGAAATTCTCTGCGTGAATCATTGGCATAGTTTGTATGAAGATGTTGTGAGTGAGGCATGTCAGCTTTTCGTAATTGTCTCATCCAAGTTTAATAAAATATTCGCAATGAAAAACCACGCCGCAAGATCGGCTTTGTCCATTCCCTCGGGTGGGTTCCAGCCTTTGGCACCGCTGATGAGCAGGGCGGCCTCTTTTGGGTTTTTTTCAAAATGGGTGCGGCGCTTAAGGAGAAGTTTCTTGAGGTAAATCGCCTCGGCGGCCCGAGGCGCGCGCCCGAGGGCGGTTTTATAGGCATAATCAATTTTTGCTTCCGGCGTTCCTTTAGCTTCATCGAGGATGCGCCCGGCAAAGGCTATGGCCATTTCAATGTACGCTTCGTCGTTCAAAAGCGTGAGTGCCTGCAGCGGTGTGTTGGTGCGCGCGCGCCGCACCACGCAGGCCCCGCGGTCGGGTGCGTCGAAATTCATGAAGCTCACATACGGCGCGCCACGCCGCCATACGACATACACACCTCGCCGGAAGCGGTCTTCATTAGTGGCTGCGATATATTTAGGTGCGTTACGCCCAACGTGCCGCCAGATTCCGCTTGGTTGAGGCGGGTAAATTGGGGGTCCATGCATCTTCGTGCTGAGCAGGCCGCTGATGGCAAGGGCGTTGTCGCGAACCATCTCAGCACTCATGCGTAGGCGTGGGGCGCGCGCATAGAATTTATTTGTGGCATCTTTCGTTAGCAGTTCTGAGCTCACCCGCGAGGATTGTCGATAGGTAGCACTCATCACAATGAGTTTGTGGATGTGCTTCATTGACCATCCGCGCTCCACAAATTCCACTGCAAGCCAATCAAGTAATTGCGGGTGGGTAGGGGGCTCGGCCTGCGTGCCGAAATCCTCTTCAGTAGCCACAATGCCGTGCCCCATGAATTCCGCCCACCAGCGGTTAATCGTTACACGGCCAATCAATGGGTTTTTAGGGTTCGTTAGCCATTTTGAAAACCCGAGACGATTGCGGGGTAAGCTTTTCTCCATTGGATGCAGAATTGAAGGGGTGTCGGGGTTAATCTTATCACCGGGGTTGAGGTATTGGCCGCGTAACATTACGTGGGTTTCACGGGCCTTGTCCTGTTCCACCATCACGAGAGTGGAGGCGGGCTTGATGGCGGCGATCTGTTTATCAATCGCCGTTATGGTTTGTTCTTCGGCTTTGAGTTTAGGTGACTCCTTGAGGAAATGCTTGGCCAATGTGTCGTCGTCTTTTTTGGTGCGCTTAGTCTTTTTTAGAATGACGGCAATATTGGCGGGTAGATCTAAAGCGTTTGGGTTGCCATCAATCGCGGATAATCGTGGCCGGCCAATGGTACGTCCGCCTCCATAGTTTTGGATGACAGTAAATTTAAGTTTTGCCTCTGACTTGAGTTCTAACGGTTCGGTCAGTCTGTAAATCGCCCAAGCCGGTTTGCCGAAGGCAGGATTGATGGCCCAGCCGGTCTTGAGGTCGTTGTCAATACTTCCGGCCACGGCCCAGCGGTTTTGGCTGAACGAAGCCTTCACGCTGGCGAACTTTACCATTTTGCTTCCAGTTTTGACCTGGAATTCATTTACGATGAAGTTTGGGTTTTCCGCTGGTGCCTTGTTTCTTCCGGGGCCACCTTTGTTCATGGAAGGATGTGTTAGTGCCTCGAGGCGGACGGCAGTGATGCGTTTCAAGTCTGACTTGGCTTGGAAGGTGTACGTGCTCTTGTCAGGGTTTTTTCCGGTTACTAATATGCTTCCATCCTTTTGCAGCTCATGTTCTGGGTCTCCGGTTGCATTAAACTTTTCGATAGCAAGAACCGTCCACTGCGGGGATTCTTTTAAAGCTCTTAAAGTTTGCTTTTCCCACGCGAGTTGCTCCGTCTTTACGGTCTTTTTCAGTTCGGAAACTCTCTTCACTGCTGCTTCTTTGCGTGTGTTTAAATCTTTTAGCTTTGTCTGTTGTTCTGTCGATATCGGTAAGTCCATCGTTGGTCCGTAAAAATCCCATGTGACACCGTTGCCTTGCTGTTTAACTTCCAGCGGGGTGTTGTTGAAAAACGCAAAGATTGAATAGTAATCTTCTATGGAGAAAGGGTCATACTTATGGTTGTGGCATTGTGCGCACTCAAGTGTGGTTCCTAAGAAAACGGTTCCGGTTGTATTCACGCGGTCGATTACTTGATTTACGCGATTTTCTTCCGGGTGCGCACCGGCTTCGACATTGCAGGTGGGGGTGCGATGGAATCCCGTGGCGACCCGCTGGGCAGAGGTGGCGGTAGGCAGCATATCGCCGGCAATTTGCTCGATTACAAATTGGTTGAATGGCATTCCAGAATTGAAGGCATTGATTACCCAGTCCCGATATGCCCAGCTGTCTCGGAGCTGGTCAGCTTGGAAGCCGTTGCTATCGGCATAGCGCGCAAGGTCAAGCCATGGACGCGCCCAACGCTCGCCATAACGTTTAGATTTCAGAAGGTCATCGACAATCGTTTCATAAGCCGCATCGGTCGGGTTGGCAAGAAAGGCATCCACCACCGCGGGCGACGGCGGTAAACCGATGAGATCCAAATGTACGCGGCGCAGCAATTGCTCCGGAGAGGCGGCGGGCGAAGGTCGGAGATTGTTCGTCTCCAACCGGTGAAGTACAAAAAAATCAATCGCATTGCGCGGCCAATTCGAATCCGTCCGAGGCAGGGCGGGGCGCACTGGTTTTTGATATGCCCAATGTCGATCCGTCAGTTTGGCTTCGGCGCTTTCCACCGTCGTCGCCATCCACAATAATGTCATGAGCACGCATGCACGCATAAGACAAAAGTTTATGGGAAAAAGACGCGTGTGACAATGCCGGGGTTTGCATTTTCCCTTGAATAACCGCCCGCGTGTTGCAATCCTATCTACATGAATTCTTCCCAGCTTCCCTGCCTCATGGGCCTTTTTCTCATTACTTCCCCGCTTACGGCTGATGATTGGCCCACGTATCGCGCCGATGGTAAGCGCTCTGCGGTCACTGCTGCACACCTTCCTGCAAAACTTTTTGCAAACTGGACGTTTCAGTCGCGGCATACTCCCCGCACGGCTTGGCCGCTGCCCGGCGAAGAAGCACCGCGCATGCACACGGACCGCGCGTATCACGCAGTGATTGTCGGCACTACTTTGGTTTTTGGAAACAATGTGGACAATCATTTGCACGCGCTGGACACGCGCACGGGCGAAATGAAATGGAGCTTTGCGACCGAAGGCTCGGTGCGATTCGCGCCGATGATTTATGGCGGACGCGTTTATTTTGGTTCGGACGACGGAAATGTCTATTGCGTGGACGCCGCCAAGGGCACGCAAATTTGGAAGTACCGCCCCAGCCCCAGCGGCGAACGGATCATTGGGAGGGGTCGGATGGTTTCGCTGTGGCCCGTTCGCACGGGTGTGTTGATTGAGGATGGCATCTTATATACCACCGCCGGCATCTTCCCGTACGAAGGGTTGTACATCGCCGCCGTCGACGCCAAAACCGGCAAGCCGATTTGGGTGAACGACACCGCTGGCGATCAAGCGTGGGGGTTGCAGTATGGCGGAATGTCGCCGCAGGGCTATCTCGTGGCTTCGGCGGATACGTTATTTGTGCCCGCTGGGCGCAGTATGCCGGCGGCGTTTGATAAACGCACCGGTAAGTTTAAGCGCTTTCTGAGTGGCGGCGGCAAAATCGGTGGCTCGTGGGCGATGATGGACGGCAACAAATTGTTTGCGGGCATTGGCAATCAGGGAACCGACACCAAAATCGAATTCAATGCCGAAAGTGGCTCCAGTCGTGGCGACCAGTTTGCGCATTATCCCTCTATCGATATGGTGCTCATCAAAGACACTGCGTACATCGCCACGCAAAAAGGCATTTACGGCATCGATCGCGCGGCCAATCTTAAGGCTAATTCCACTGTGCCCGCGCTGGACAAGGAATCCGCCGCGCTCGTCAAGACCATCGCCGCAATTCGCAAACGCCACAAAGCGGCGGCGGACAAGCCGGAAGAATTGAAAAAACTCACCGCCGACCTCGCCAAAGACACCACGCGGCTCACCGCCATCGCCAAGGAAAAAGCCGCGCTCAACGCCGCGCGGGTGAAATGGTTTACCCCCCGTGAAGGCCTTGGCCCGTTGGCGCTCGCGGGCGGCACGCTTTTCGCCGGTGGCGATGGCTTTGTGATTTCACTTGAGGCGGACACCGGTAAGCTCGTGATGAATCACGCCATTAAAGGTCACGCCGTAAGTCTTGCTGTGGCCGATGACCGTCTCTTTGTTAGCGCCGATGCTGGCGCGATTCATTGTCTTAGCCCTCAATCGCTTGGTCGGGCGCGCATCATTCAGCCACCCATTGCAAAGTCAAATCCTGGCGCGGCCATTCGGGAAGCGGCGGATCTTGTTCTCAAACAAACAGGCGTGAATCGCGGTTGGTGTCTCGTGGCTGGTGCTCGGGATGGCGGTTTGGCGGAATATTTGGCCGAGCAAACGGCACTCAATATTGTGGTGGTGGAGCACGAGGCCAAGCGCGTAAAAGCTATTCGCGCGCGATTGATGAAGGCCGGTTTGTACGGGAGTCGCGTGATTGTGCTGAGCGGAGATTACGGCGAGGTGCCGGATTATTTCGCAAACCTCATTGTGTCCGAGCGCGCGATGTTGG
>JAPKDK010000172.1 GCA_028872645.1 Verrucomicrobiota bacterium | reverse complement strand
CATGAAATCCATTAAACACATTCACATTGTATTTGCGCTTTTATTTCAAATGACACTCGCCGCACTGGCGAGCCCATTGGTCTACGAAGGAAAAGAAGGCATCGGTAAAGGAAAACACATCGTGTTCATCGCGAGCGATCACGAGTATCGCGGCGAAGAAACTTGCCCGGCCATCGCCCGCATTCTGGCCAAGCGATATGGCTTCAAGTGCACTGTGCTCTTCGGGCTGGACAATGATGGCTACATCAAGCCGGGCTCCTCCAATATTCCAGGCATGGAAGCACTGGATAAGGCCGACATGATGTTCCTGTTCCTGCGATTCGTCGCTCCCAATGATGCCTCAATGAAACATTTTACTGATTACCTCGATCGCGGGGGACCAGTACTTGGCTTGCGAACCACCACGCACGGCTTCAACAAATTGAAAGGTAAGTATGCCTATTACAACTTCAACTCCCGAAATAAGGACTATGACTACGGTTTTGGTCGGCAAGTGCTCGGCGAAACATGGCGCCCTCCAGCTGCAGGGCACTATGGTAGTAATCACAAGTTTAGTACGCGTATGTTTGTGGTGCCGGAGCAAAAAGACCATCCGGTGATGCGTGGGGTGAAGGACATGCATGCCATGGCCGGGGCCTACAGCGCGGTGCCGATCAAAGGCTCGGTGATCCTTGGGAAAAATCAGGTGCTTGATTCTATGAAGCCCGACGGCAAGCCGCTGGCAAACAAACCGCCCAGCCCGTCCATCTGGGTGCGCACCTACAAGTCTGCTTCAGGCAAGGGAGGCCGCGTTTTCGCGAGCACACAGGGTGCCTCTGAGGACATCATCAGTGAAGGTGTGCGCCGGTGCATCATCAATGGCGTTTTCTGGTGCATGGGCCTTGAGAAAAACATTAAGCCAGACATGGATGTCGCCTTTGTGGGGCCCTACCAACCAACAACATTTAAATTCGGGGGAGGTGTCAAACAGGTAAAGCCGGCTGATCTTGCCGGTTGGGACAGCCCCATCATGCCACGTGGCGAAAAAAAATAAATCTAAGCGCACTGTTAAACGTAAATAATTTTCAAATGAAAAAAACCCAAATGAATCGCCGCGCGGCGTTAAAATTGACTGCCGCCAGCGCGGGAGCGTTGGTGGTCACCCGGAATTTTCTCAACGCGGAAGATGTCCTAAAGCCTTTTGGTGACAAATTTGCACGGCTGGAATCGCTGACCACCGGCGATTGGTGGAAACGTCCGTCCAATACGGGTGTGCCACTCAAGGGCGGCCGCAGAGCCGCCGCGCCAAATCTTAATGTGCCGCGCGATCAAGTGGTGGCGTTTGCAATTTACACGCATCAGAACGGCGTGCTGAAAATTACCGGGCAGCTCTTCCCACTCAAACCCGGCGAAAAACGCGAAGCGCGGTTGGAGTTCAAGCGAAATGGATTGTGGGTCGAGGCGGCCAAGGCCGAAGTGCATTACCCCGGTTGGGACGTGCATTTTCGCATCGAAAAATGGGACAACACGCTGAACGTCCCCTACCGCGTATGCCACGGCGCGAAGGCGAATTTCGAGGGACTCATCCGGCGCGATCCTTCGGATAAAGACGTCATCGTCGTCGCCAATCTTTCCTGCAACTCCAGCCGCACCGGCGGGCCGCGCAAAGAAATCGTCGACAATCTCCGCCATCACGATCCTGATTTACTCTACTTCGGCGGCGACCAGCACTATCGCCATACCGAGCACACCACCGGTTGGATTGAGTTCGGCATACAATACCGCGACATCCTTCGTGATCGCCCCGCCATTTGCATTCCCGACGATCACGACGTCGGCCACGGCAATGTGTGGGGTGAAAGCGGCAAACTAGCCAAGCTCAACGGCGGCGCTGATGGCGGTTATAAATATCCGGTGAAATACGTAAACCAAGTCCAGCGCCAGCAAACCTCAAACCTGCCCGACCCTGCCGATCCCAAGCCAGTGGATCGCAATATCGGCGTGTACTACACCCGCCTCACCGTTGGCGGCGTGGACTTTGCCATACTCGAGGACCGCAAATTCAAAACCGGTCCCGCCGGTAAAATCCCGAAGATGGGGCCGCGACCCGACCACATCAACGATCCCAAATACGACCCGAATAAAATTGATTTGCCAGGTTTGGAATTGCTCGGCCCGCGGCAGGAAAAATTTCTTGAAGACTGGACCGCCGACTGGACAGATTCTGAAATGAAAGGCGTCCTTTCACAAACCGCCTTCTGCGGAGCAGTACACATGCACGGCGGCCCTGATAAGCGATTGCTCGCCGATCTCGATTGCAACGGTTGGCCACAAACTCCCAGCCGCCGCGCGCTGGCACTCATTCGCCGTGCGTGGGCCGTGCATCTTTGTGGTGATCAGCATCTCGCAGTAGTTGTTAAACATGGCATCAACGAATACGGCGATGGCCCGTACGGTTTCACCGGACCCGCGTTGGTGAATACAATCTACGGCCGCTGGTGGCATCCACTCGATGAAAAAGCCGGCCCCAATCCCGTGCCCAACAGCCCGCTGCCATGGACCGGTGATTTCAAGGATGGCCTCGGTAATAAAATCTCTATGCTCGCCTATGCAAATCCGGAGAACCGCAACGACGAGAAAAAACGTGCTGATGGTTATGGGATCGCGCGCTTCAACAAAAAATCCCGCGAAGTTACCCTGGAATGCTGGCCGCGCTTTTGCGATGTGGCCGATGGCGATAAGGCTCAGTTCCCCGGTTGGCCAATCACCGTAGCTGACAACGCCAATGATGGCCGTAAAGTCGCCGGTTGGCTGCCAGAGCTACAATTTGGTAAAGGTATCAACCCCGTCATCCAAGTCATCGAAGACAAAACAGGTGAAATCCTTTACACCGCCCGCGCCCAAAACAGCCGCTTCCAACCCCGCGTTTATTCCAAAGGAAAACACAGCCTGAAAATCGGAATGCAAAAACCGAATACCAAGACGCTAAAAGGCTTTGAACCCAAGGCAAAGAAAGCGGCGGGACGCCAAAAAGTCACACTTTAGACAATAGACATTGACGGGAACTACGGGTCAGCGTTTGATTTCCACATCAAACGCATGAACCATCCCTCTCTTTTCATATTTGCCATCAGCTGCTCAATGCTGGCAGCCGCTCCCAAAGCCCCGCCGCCTTTCAACACGCAAGAGCTTTCCACACCACTTCTCAAACCCGCCGAGGCACTCAAGGCGGTCACAGTACCCAAGGGCTTTCGCGTGCAACTGGCCGCCGCCGAGCCGATGGTGCGGCAGCCGATCGATATGGCTTGGGATGCGCGCGGAAGGTTGTGGGTAGCCGAGTGCTATACCTACGCCGAGCGGGAAACGAATTTCGAAAAGAAGCTCAAGGACCGCATCATCATCTTGGAGGACACGAATCATGACGGCGTGTTCGACAAGCGGAAAATTTTCTGGGACGGCGCGAGTCAGTTGACCAGCATCGAGATTGGGTTCGGTGGGGTATGGGCGGCATGTGCTCCGGAAATTTTATTTCTAGCTGACAAGAATGGTGACGATGTGCCGGATGGTAAACCAACAGTTGTGCTGGATGGATTCGATCACGACAAGGTGCGGCACAACATCGTTAACGGCCTGCGATGGGGGCCCGATGGTTGGCTATACGGACGGCATGGAATCCTTGGGCCGGGATCAAAGGTTGGTGTGCCCGGCACGCCTGAAGCCAAGCGCACACCCATCAACTGCGGCCTCTGGCGATATCATCCCAAGCGCAAGAAATTCGAAGTCGTCTGCCACGGCACCACGAATTCCTGGGGACATGACTGGGATGAACACGGCCAGTTGTTTTTCATCAACACCGTCATCGGCCATCTCTGGCACGTCGTTCCCGGCGCACGCTTTCAGCGCATGTACGGCGAACATTTTGACAAGCACCTCTATGAACTCATCCAGCAAACCGCCGATCATTTCCACTGGGACATCGGCAAGGAGAAGTGGGCTGATTTGAAAAAGACCGGCATGACCTCCGGCACCGACGCAGCCGGAGGCGGCCACGCGCACACCGGCATGATGATTTATCTCGGCGACAACTGGCCCGATAAATACCGTGGCCGCTTGTTCACTTTAAACTTCCATGGCCTGCGCATGAATCAAGAAACGCTCCATCGCAAAGGCGCGGGCTACGTCGGCAAGCACGCGCCGGACTTCATGAGTACCACCGACAAATGGTTCCGCGGCATCGAGCTGAGCTACGGTCCGGACGGCGGCGTGTTTGTGCTCGACTGGTCGGACATCGGCGAGTGCCACGAGAACGACGGCATCCACCGCACCAGCGGCCGCATCTATAAAATCACCCACGGCAAAACCCGGCCGCACAAACTGAACCTCGCCAAGCTCTCCAGCCCCGAGCTGGCCAAGCTGCAAGGCAGCCGCAACGAATGGCTCGTTCGCCAGTCGCGGCAACTTTTGCAGGCACGGACCGCAACCGATCACAAGGACCTCGCCGAGGCGCGCGAGGTTCTTTTAAACACATACCGGTCCACCTCCTCCGCCCCTACCGCCCTGCGTGCAATGTGGGCGCTACACGTCACCGGCGGCTTGGAAGAGAAATGGCTGCTCGAGCAAACGCACGACCCGCGCGAACATATCCGCGTGTGGGCCATCAAGCTGCTGAATGATTCCGGCGTGCCATCCAAAGCCGCGTTGAAACGATTTGTGAAAATGGCGCAAACGGACACAGCCGGCCTTGTGCAACTGGAACTCGCCTCGACACTGCAACGACTGCCCCACGCCCGACGTTGGGAATTGGCCACCGCACTCGTGTCGCAGACCACGTTCGCCAACGACCCCGTGCTACCGCTGATGGTTTGGTACGGCATCAACCCCGCCATTCCGGAAAACCGCGCCGAGGCGTTGAAGCTCATCGCCAAGTGCAAAATTCCCAAAGTGCGCCAGTTCATTGCGCGGCGATTGGCAGGCGACTCGGGAGAGGAAAAAAAGTAGGGCGGTTTCGGAAAGCACGCCCTCCAAAAAAAAGCCCCGCATCTTTTGATGCGGGGTTGCCACTCAGAGAGTGTGTTCGGGCTCATGATTGGCCCTGGGCGCCAGATTAATTCTGGCTGCCCGTAGGTGGATTCGAGATCAGTCCCGACCTTGTCAGGCCGCTGTTGTAGTCACTTCTGCGCGTGTATCCCATGCGAGCGAGCAACGAACAATCGTCGCCATGCTCAGGATGCGCCAGCACACCGTAATGAACCTTTCGGTTACTTTCAGCGAGCTGCGTGCGGTACTGATCGCGGGTGGCGCGCTCACCGTTGAGTTGACTTTCCAACTCTTCAATGCGCGCATCCGACTCGCGACAAGCCGACACATCAGCAAAATGACCTGACCAGGAGATGCCACCAAAGACGGTGTCCTTGGCTTCATCCTCCCAGCCGATACTAATCTGATTCCCCTTTGGAACTGAGTAATAATAACTCATCGTTTTTCCTTGGGTTAATAATTTATCCCCGCCGACAGATTCGGGGGCTGTTCACAGCAATCCAATCCCTGCACCCACAAGGCCGATTGCTCCTGTATATGTAATTACACAGGGTTTGCAGGATGGGAACTTTTATTTTGAGAAATTTAGGCTGCCCCTATGCAGCCTTGAAGAGGTGCTTTTGGAAGTCGATAAACAACTCCCGAATCGAAGTGGCTTCCCCCAGCTCATCCACCGCGTCATGGATGCCGCCGTATTTTAACTCCAGAAAACTACTGATCTTTTCGGGCTGCAATTCGCTCACGCCTTCCTTGACGTACTGGTCGAGCACGAAGTCCAGAAAGACCTTCTGCTTGTCGGTGTAGCTCGAATGAATGATGTCGCGATGGCGACTTACCCGTTCTTCACGGGTCACCGGAGCCAAGGCGTAAGCGATGTAGGCCAGCACATCGAAGACATCGCTCTTCTCCGCATCGATTAGCTTTTTGATATCATCTAATTGAGTGATCCCGTAGCCTTTCTCCTCGAGGCCATCGAGCAGTTTCTTGCGGGTATCCGGATGGCTCCAGATCTCGCGAAGTTTCGCTTCATCCCCGAAGAAGTCCGGCAGATCCCCAAAAAGTTGCTCCACAAATTGCGCCACTGAAATCGGTGTGCCATCCGCATGCCAGAAGGTGGTCTGCGTCATGTGCTGGATCTGTCTTTCCTTTCCATCCGCCAGCGTGATTTTCACCATGCGCCGTGGTTCGGGTCCCGGCCCGGGTGGATCGGGATCTGGCTTGGGTGGTTTCGGATCAGGATCGGGTTCAGGCCTCGGCACAGGCGGTTCAGGTTCCACCGGTTCTCCATCCCACTCATCGTCCTGAAAGTTTTTGTGTGCCTCCACGAAATCGTGGATTGTGAAG
>JAPKDK010000171.1 GCA_028872645.1 Verrucomicrobiota bacterium | reverse complement strand
GGCGGCGACGACCTCCAAAGTGTCCTGCCGACGATTGGTGCGATTGAACAGCAGCGCCGATCCATCGGGCGCGAAGCGTGCATTGAAAATATATTGCGTGGGATCGCCGCCCACATTCACGCGCGTGGTGCGGCGCGTTTGGCGGTCGTAAATGAGCAAGCCCGCCACCGGATTGGCGTCGCCGGATTTTGGATAACGCACCGTTTGCACGCCGGTGTAGTTGGCGGTGTTGCCGGTGGTGAGGTGATAATCGCGCAGGTGCCGCTCGTCCATTTCATAAAACGCCAGCCGGCGACTGTCCGGCGACCACCACATCGCCGATCTCTGCCGCAGCTCCTCGCCATAAACCCAGCACGCCGTGCCGTAGCGAAACTTGTCCGTGCCGCCGGTGGTCACTTGCGTAGCGTTGGTATCCGCCGGAACCGGCTTGGCTTCTTTTTGGTCGGGTTTCTTTTTCGGCGGTGCCTTTTCAATCACCACATTAAAATCCCGATACCGCGCCAGCCACTTGCCATCGGGCGAAGCCACCGACGTGGCTTGCCGCGCGCGGCCCACGTGATGGTAGTGCGACGGCGGCCTCTTTGTTGGCTTCGGCTTCTTCGGCTTGCCGAGGTCTTTGAATGAAAAATTGCCGAGGTCCAATCGGAACTGATTTGTCCCGCGCACAAAAGTCATCGACCGACCATCCTTCGCCCACTCGATGCGGCTCACGCGCTCCGCCGAGTTCAGCCTGCCCAGCGCCTTGCGCACGCGCTCGTAATTCGCAAACCCCGGCAACTTCGCCAGCGGATTCGGCGGTGGCGGTTTTTTATCCGCCGCACTGGCTGCGTAAAAACCACCGACGAACAACAAGATAATTTTCCAGCAGTGCTTCATGCGAGGCAAGTTCCTCGATTAATCAATGGCCGGAATTGGGAAGATTTTGGAGGGGGTGTGTTGGGCTTCCATGTGGCGGCGGATTTGGGTGACGACTTCGGGGTGTTGCGCGGCGACGTCTTTGGCTTCGGCAGTGTCGGTCTTCAAATTGAAGAGCTGAATTTTGAGGGGAGTCTTGTTGCTTTTGCGCAGGAGGTTTTGGCGCACGCCTTTCCAAGGGCCCATCCACACGGCTTGTTGGCCGCCGTATCCGGTGAATTCGCGATAGAGAAATGCGCGCGGCGGCTGGGCCGCACCGAGTAGCGTGGGGGCGATGCTGATGCCGTCGATGGTTGTGGGCGCCTTGGTTTTGGCGTTGATGAGGTCGAGCAGCGTGGGCATCCAATCCTCAAAACCGGTACGATAGTCCGACGTGCTGCCGGCCTTCACTTTGCCGGGCCACTTGACGATGAGCGGCACGCGCACACCGCCCTCGTAGAGCGAGCCTTTCAATCCGCGCAGCGGCTTCACGCTTTCAAAAAAATCATAATCAACCTCCAGCTTCAAATGCGTCGTGCCGTTGTCCGAAGTGAAAACGACGATGGTGTTTTTCTCGAGGCCAAGCTCCTTGACGAGCTTGAGCACGTTGCCGATGTAACGATCCACGCGGGAAATCATCGCAGCATACGCAGCGCGCGGCGTGAAGTGCGGCGTGTAGCCATAACCCTTGGCGCGGGTGAAGGGCGGGTCATTCCACTTTTGCGCGAGGTACGGTTTCAGTTCCTCATCCGGCACGTGCAGCGCCACGTGCGGGATGACGGTGGGATAATATAAAAAGAACGGCCGGTCTTTATTTTTTTTAACAAACGCCAGTGCGCGGTCGTTGATGCGGTCGGGCGCGTAATCCTGCCCCTTGAAAATATCGTAACTGCGCGGGTCATTCGCATCCGCGCCCTTGGGCAATGAAGCATGACCGGGCACGGGCGGTTTGTTGTTCAGCTTGTACAGCTCGTTGTCACTCCACAACGTGGCCGGATAATAACTATGCGCGTGCGCCTGACAGTTGTAGCCGAAAAACCGATTGAACCCCTGCTTCGTCGGGTTGCCCTCCGACCACACATTGCCGAGCCCCCACTTGCCAAACGCGCCGGTCACGTAGCCTTCCTTTTGCAGCAACTCACCAATCGTCACCTCGCTGGCCGGGATGGGAAACTGTCCCTCCGGCTTCATCGATTTATTGCTACGCACAATCGCGTGGCCCGGATGCTTGCCCGTCATCAGCACGCACCTCGACGGCGCGCACACGGCGTTGCCGCAATAATTCGCCGTGAACCGCATCCCCTCGCGAGCGAGCTGGTCGAGATGCGGTGTCTTGATTTTTTTCTGCCCGTACGACCCCAGCTCCGAATAGCCAAGGTCATCGGCCATGATGAAAATGATATTCGGTTTCTGCGCGGCAAAAAGCGCCGACGCGAAGGACAACAATAGAAGTGTGAAAATGCGTTTCATGGTTGACGAGAACATGCCAAAACCCCCGCCTCAACGCAACGCCCATGGCGCACTACTTGCCGATACAATACAACCACTCCCGCCGCCCGCCTTTTTTGAATGCCACGCGGAGGTAGAGGCGGTTGCCGCTGATGACGGGGGAGGGGTAGACCTCTTCGCCGAGTTGATTGGTGGCGAGGAGCTTGAAGGCTTTCGGGTTGGCCTCAAACACAAAGGTTTGGCCCTTGAGATTGGTGGCGTAAATGCGGTTGCCCGCGAGCACGGGCGAGGCGAAGAAGGGGCCGCCGAGGCGTTCCTTCCAGAGTTCTTTGCCCGTAGCCGAGTTCCAGCAGGTGGCAAAGCCGGCATCCATGGTAGCGTAAAGGTGACTATCCTTTATCAGCATGGAGGGCACATAAACGCGCGCGGTATTCTGCCAAGTGATCTTGCCCGAGCCATCGGCCTCAATGGCCGCGATATGGTTCTTGGGCCAGCCGCCACTCACAAAGATGCGCTTGCCATCAGTTACCGCGGTGGTAACGCATTCCTGTGTGCTCCCCGGGAATTCCCAGTGCTTTTTACCCGTCAAAGGATCAATGCTGGTAATGAGTTCAGCGCCCGCAAACACCATCTGCAATTTGCCGTAGGCGGTGACCATCACAGGTGTGGTGTAGTTCGGATATTTCGGCCGGTTGATTTCCCAGATAACCTTGCCGGTCTTTTTGTTTAGACCGGCCACCGTGCCGCCGATCATTTTACTGTCGGCCTTGGCTATGACCACGTCGCGGTACACGGTGGGCGAAGTGCCAAAGCCCTGATGGATGACGTAATCTGAAACAGCTGTCTGCCAGCGCACCTTGCCGTCGAGACCCAGCGCGGTGGTGACAATTCTGTTGTTGTTCGGAAAACTGACATAAAGCTGCGTGCCATCGCATACCACCGCCGACGACGCATGCGATGCATTCTTGTTGCCTCCTTTCACGAACTTGCCTTTGTGAACCGGCGTGGCCCAAATCAATTTGCCGGTGTCTTTGTCGAGACATAGCACCGACAGCACCTGTTTGTTCTCATTCGCCGTGGCGAGATAAATCCGGTTGCCCACAACCGTCGGCGTACCGTGACCGCGCCCGGGGATAGGCATTTTCCAAACCACATTTTCCGAGCCGCTCCATTTCAATGGCAGCCCCTCCACCGCCTTGGCGTGACCATCGCCGTGCAGCCCACGCCAAGCCGGCCAGTCGGTGGGGCTAATTTTTGCCGACGCCGCCGAGGCCATGCCGACGGCCAACAAGAAAAACATTGGGGTGAGTTTTTTCATTTCATTCATTCGAAGATGCGAGGGAGGGTTGCCCAATCGGCTTTCAGCGTCGAGTGGAAATGACGGGTGATGAATTCAGTTGGAGAATTTCAACGAGTACAAGTCCGCGTCTTTCAGCACGAAGCGAAGCCGCACGGATTTGCCTGAATGAGCCGAAACGTTGGTGGATTTATCCCACTGCACTTGGCGGGCGATGGTGTCTCCGAAATGGTCGGGGCAATCAGCTAGAGCGAAGCCGGGGATGGGCTTGCCGGCGGCATCCTGAATCTCCACGCGGACACTGCCGGCGGCGGAGGTGGCAAAGTTTAATTCCAGATTGTTGCCCTTGAAACTGATGAGTTTAGTAATTAATTCTCCTCCTTTCATAGTGGCGCGAACAGAAACAAACCCGTCCATCCGCAGCGTGTAGCGGCGGATAGCGTTGCCCTGGCCGTGCCATGAACCTTCGCTGGCGTAAAAGCTCAGCTCGTTGGGCGCGCCGGGCAGCGCGGATTTGGTCTCGACCGAATGCCACGCGATGAACTGGTGTCCGTAAATCCAAGTGTCCGGCCGCTGCGGGCCGGGGCGGAGGAAGGCCTCGTTCCAGCGCTCGAAGTGGACACCATCGCGGCTGGCCATCAGCAGACCCTCGGTCAACGCGGTGCCATAACGCAGGTGTGCCGCCGCGCGTTCTTCACGGAGCTTGAGCTGCGGCAGCGCACGCATGGAGGGCGACCACCCGCGCTCGATGTAGCGAGTGGGCAGTCCGATGAGAATGTGTGGCGCACGAAAGTACGGCCCGACTTGGTTGGTGTAAAGATGCTCAACGGGCGAGTCCTTGAAAGTGAGGTCGGCGTAGTTTTCCCATTTCAGAAAATCACGCGAGGTCGCCGTGCGAATCGCGCGGAAGCCGGCGGGTTTCCAAACCTTGCCGGTGGTCACGCCCTTGGTGAACGTGCGGAAGTACGCGCGGTACACGCCGGCAGTAGCGTCCCAAAAGGCGAGGTTCTGCGAATCAAACGCGCCCTTCGTCACGACTGGTTTTTCATGCAGTAACGACCAGTGAATACCATCGGCCGACTTGAAGGCGAACAGCCCACCCTGCGATGCCACCCCGCCCAATGCCTTGTAGCGCGCATCCTCCGGGCAACCGGGCCGCGTGTCGCGGAACGGGGCAAAGTTATGCGTGCCCACGCCCGTCCAGATAATGTTGTTATCCTTCGAGCCATTGTACTCGTGCAGCCCCAGCTTCGGCTTCGTGAAGGTGATGCCGTCGCGGCTTTCCGCGTAGCAATAAACCTGCGCCCCAGCCTGCTTCAGCTTCCCCTTCTCCACCCCCAGTTTCGAGCCGCGGTAATACAGCCGCAACCGATCGCCATCGCGGATGACACTGTGATAACCGCTCCCCGCGCCTTCCCACGGCGCGTCGTGCTTCAGCGCAATCTCCCGCGCCACTGGATGATGCAAACGCCGCGCCGCCTTGCCCCCCAGCCGTTCAATGAGCTGGCCGTCAATAAACAACTCCCGACGCGAGCCGATGTCGATCGGCTCGACCGCGCAGAGGGTCAGTGTGAGAGCCAGAAATATGAGCACGATTTTTTTCATAAATTTTCCTTTCGTCCAACGATTTCAGTTTTTACTTGGGCGACGCAAGTTGTTTCAGCAAAAGGTCGCACACGATTTTTTGGCCTCGATTATTTGGGTGCATACCGTCGAGCAGGAGATCGTCCATCGATTGGCCGGCAAGTTTTCCATGAACCTGGAACGCCGCGTACACGTCTGCCACCGGAACCTTTTGGCCTTGGCCAATGCGGCGCACTATGGCCGCGTATTTTTCCAACAGCACATTGAACCCATCCGAGTCGTCAACCAAGTACGGCGGTTTGCCGTACAGCTGGCGCAACCTCGGCGTCCAGCGCATCGGGTTGGGCGTCATCAAAATCACCCGAGTCCCGCGCGCCTTCAGCGTCTTCACGAAGTGCAGCAGATTGGTCTCGTAACTCTTGAGGCTCACGCGCGGTTTGGTGGCCGGCGGGTTTTTCCACACATCCACCGCCGCGTCGTTGATGCCAAACTGGATGACCACCACGTCCGGCTCACGCGCCAGCACGTCCTTTTGAAACCGCCGCCGCGCCATGTCCGTGTGATGGCCGCCCACGCCCGCGTTGATAACGCGCACCGACCGACCGCGTTTTTTCAACTCCCCCGCAAGGCAGCCGGCGTACACCCGCAACTTCCCGCGCGCCGCCGTCGTGGAATCGCCAAACGCAACAATCGTGTCCACAGCTTGAATTTCGCCAACCCATAAGCCAGCCCAAATAATGGTAAACCCAATCGCCCGCATAAGTGTGCCGACACGCTATCCTCTGCCCTGTTATGAATCAACTCCTGTCCGAGCATGCTACTAGAAAAAAGAAGCCAAAGTTTTTCAAAATTCATTGCAACGAAGAAAATCCCAGCCGGTTGTCTTTGTCGAGACACAGCATCGACTGCACCTGTTTGTTCTCATTCGCCGTAGCAAGATAAATCCGGTTGCCCACAATCGTCGGCGTACTGTGGCCGCACCCGGGGATGGGTGTTTTCCAAACCATATTCCTGGTGGCGCTCCATGTTATTGGCAGCTCATCGACAGCCTGCGCATGGCCGTTGCCGTGCAATCTGCGCCACGCCGGCACAAAAAACAGCGAGCGCAAACTTCAACATAATTATTTTGTCTTCAGCGACTGCAGGTACGCCAACA
>JAPKDK010000170.1 GCA_028872645.1 Verrucomicrobiota bacterium | reverse complement strand
GGGGCAACGCCGGTGTTTGCTGACATTGACGAAAACACTTGGTGTCTTTGTGCCGCGAGCGTGCGTGCGTGCATTACCGAAAACACGAAAGCGATTTTGCCGGTGGATTTGTACGGTGGCGTCCCGGAATATCCCGTGCTGCGGGCCATCGCCGATGAGCATCACTTGAAAATAATCGAGGATGCCGCCGAGGCGATTGGGAGCGAATTTGACGGGCGCAAAGCGGGTGCGTTGGGCGATCTGGCGGCATTTAGTTTTCATGGCTCCAAAACCTTCACCACCGGCGAGGGCGGAATGCTCGTGACCGATGATGACGAATTGCACTCACGCGTGATGCAGTTGCGCGATCACGGACGCGAGCCGGGCGACGTGCATTTCAAAAACACGGAAGTCGCTTTCAAATACAAAATGCCGCCCGTCGCCGCGGCGATTGGCTTGGCGCAAGTGGAACGCGCGGAGGAATTGGTGGCTCGCAAGCGTGATATTTTCGAATGGTACCGCGAGGCACTGACGGGCATGGAAGGCATTTCCATGAACTACGAACCGGCCAACACGAAGAACACATTTTGGATGGTCACGGCCGTGCTCGATCCGATGCTTGAGTGGCCGAAGGAAAAATTGATGGCGGCGCTCGATGTCGAAGGCATCGACAGCCGGCCGATGTTTCATCCGCTCAGCAGTTTGCCGGCGTACGATGGGCAAGCGCAAGCGGCGGTGGCGCGCAAGCGGAATGCAGTAAGCTATCGCCTCAGCCCGTGGGGGATCAACCTGCCATCGGCGATGAATCTCACCCGCGATCAAGTGCAATGCGTGGCGGAAACTATGGGCCACATCCTCGGTGTAAAATGAGCCGGCTAGTCACAGTCATTCCGGTTTACAACGGCGAGCGTTTCCTCGAGGCCACCCTCGAATCAGTCGCCAGCCAAACGCGCCGCCCCGATCGCGTCATCATTCAGGACAACTGCTCCACCGACGGCACGCATCGCATCGCCAGGGCATTTGAAAAAGAGGGCTTCGAGTGGCGGCTCACCGACGAGCACGTTGGGTCGACGGAAAATTTTAACAACGCGCTGCGCTATGCGGAGGAAGCGGACGTGCTGCATTTGCTCACGGCGGATGACCTCATCAAGCCGGAGTTTTACGAGCGACTGCTCGAGCCATTGGAAGCAGTGGAAGGGCGCGCGCTGATTTATGCGGCGTACGAAGTCATCGGCGAAGATGGCGTGTTGGTGGAGGGCGGAGATTTGATGTGTCCGTTTCCCATTGTGCCCGGCGGCGCGCCAATCGCGATTCTGCAAAAAGAATTCATCGCATCGCAGGCCGATTTGCAGACAATTTGTTTACCGGCGGTTTTGATGAAAACTAATCGTGCGCCTTTGCCGGTGGAATTTCACACGCACTTTATTCAGTGCGCCGATGCAGTTTTTTATGCGGAGCTGGCCTCGGCGTGCGAGGCGGTGATCGAGGTGCCTTCGGCCCTGTGTGAGTACCGGCGGCATGAGCATACGACCACTTCACGCAACCGCCGTGAGCCGGCTGCGGTGATTGCCGATGAATGGCAGGCGATGGTGGCGGCCTCGGCGTTGTTGGAAAAATCCGGCTTCGGCGGGTGGCTGTGGGGTTTCCGCCAGCGTTGCCTGCTCGCCGCGCGCAGTCGCGTGAAACGCACGCAATCGGCGGATGAGACGCCGCACTACCGCCGGGAAATCGAGCACGCCACCCGCGCCATCACCGGCCCGTGGGCGGGGATGCTGGGTAACTTGGCCGTTGCCTTGCGCGGCGTTTCGGGGCAAAGTCGCCGCTGAGGTTTTGATGTCCGACTCTTCAGCCGAACCCCGTTCCCCCAAGTGGCTTGACGCGCTGTTAGCACTGGCGTACCTGGCGCTGGTGCTGGGCTTTCTCTTTCGCGGCAGTCTTGAACGCGGTCAAGTGCTTTTCGCCAACGACTCCCCGCTTGCGGGTATTCAATCCCATGCCTTCGATGAAAAATCCGGCTGGAGTTTTTGGCAGGATCAAAACTGGTTGGGTGGCGAGGTCCCATCGGCGATGCCCAACTTCACCAAAGCCTACTTCGATGTGTGCCTCGCGCTGGGCGGCGACAGTGGCCCTGTGCTTTTTGCTAAAACTTATGCCCCGATGGCGCTGCTGTTGCTCGGCTTCAGCGGGTGGTTGCTTTTTCGCACGCTGCGTTTTTCGCAACCGGTGTGCATCCTCGGTGGGCTTGCGCTGGCGCTCAATGGCGATTTGCTCACGCATGCTACTTGGGGATTGCCCAGCGTGGCGCTTGGCGCGGCGGGCGCGTGTTTGTGCCTGGCGGCAGTCTTCCACGGTCTGCGCCAAACCGGTTGGCGCGTTTGGGCGTGGACGGCGCTGGGTGGTTTTGCCCTGGGACAGGGCGTGATGGAAAGTTTCGATGTCGGCGGCATCTTCAGCTTGTGCGTGGCGGCGGTGATCTTTGTGGCGGTGCTCAATCGTGATGGTCAAAAAGCTGAACATCTCGCTCCGAATACTCTCCGCGGAATTGTCAAAGTCGCAGTGGTTGCTTTGGCCGCCGCGTTGATGGCCGGGCATGCTTTGATAAATCTTTCCCAAACTGCCGGCGGCACGGCTGCGGCCATGAAAGTTTCGCCTCTAAACCAGTTGGAAGATGCGGTGCAACGCGCGCGTGAACAGATTCAATCTTCGCCTGAACTTGGGCCATTACAAAAACAGCAATTCTTGGCCGAGGTGGAAAAACAACGGCTGGCTCAGTTGAAACAAATTGAGCAGCAACAATTTGATGCCGCCACGCAATGGAGTGTGCCGCCGACTGAAACTTTGCGATTGGCCATTCCTGGCCTGTACGGTTATCGCGAAAACCCACATGGCTGGCTAAACCTTGCGGTGCCAGATGACCTTCGCTACTGGGGCGGAGTGGGTCAGGAACCGGCTTACACTCGCGCCTTGGCGGAAAATCCGCGCAGCCACGTGAAGGCCATGGAATCGTTTGCGAAGGTGGCCGGCCCGCAGCGGGCGCCTTTCAAACGGCACGCTTATCCGGGCCTGTACGCGGGTTGTCTTGTGTTGCTGGTCGCCGCGTGGGCGTTAGCGCAAAGCCTTCGTCAACAAGGCGTGTACAGTCCTGCCGAGCGGCGTTGGGTTTGGGTTTGGGCTACCGGTGCGCTGGGATGTCTGTTGCTCTCCTGGGGACATCACGCGCCGTTTTATCAGTTGATATATAAACTTCCGTTTTTTGATGCCATTCGTAATCCCATCAAATTTATGCACCCTCTGAGTGTGGCCTTGGGAGTATTGTTTGCTTACGGGCTTGAAGGCATGGCGCGTGCGTACCTTTCCGGATCGTCTGCACGGCGGTCACTGAGCCAATGGGCAACTGGGTTGCGCAGCGGGGACCGTCAATGGGCGGTGGGCTTGTTGAGCACGGTGGGCCTGGCCGCGTTGGCGTGGTTGATCTATTATGTGTCGCTGCCGGACCTTCGATTGCACCTGATTGACAGCCTAGGTTTTGATCAGGAAACCGCCAGAGCAATGGCGAGCCAAAGCGTCACAGCTGCCGGCGTTGCACTGGTGGTGTTGGCGTTGGCAGCGGGCTGGATGGTGCTGATGATGTCCGGCGGGCGTGCAACTGTGGTTTGGGTAGCGTGTGGCGTGCTGTTGTGCGCGGACCTCGGTCGGGGCAGCGCACCGTTTATTGTTCATTATAATCATCTCACCCAGTACGCCTCAAACGACATCGTGAGGATTCTTGCTCAACGGCCCTATGAACAACGGGTGGAGTTTGTGCAGAACATAATGGTGTCCGAATTACGCACTCTGGCGCAGCAGCAACAGCGGTTAATCTTGGAACATCAGGAGACGGTGGATCCCATCAAGAAAAACCAACTGGAGGCCGGCGTCGCAGATTTAAGTGCACAGTCGCAGCACTTACAGGTTTTTTTCCGCGTGTATCAAACCGACTGGAAACAGGGTCTGTTTCCTTGGTACCACATACACACGGTGGATCGCATTCAGGAACCGCGTGTGGCTCCCGAGAATGCCGCCTTCCGCGCTGCGGTGGGGGTGAATCCACGGCGTACCATGGAATTGACCAGCACCCGCTGGCTGCTGGGCGCGCGTATTAGCACCGTGCCGGAATTGCCGAAAATGTTTAACACGGATACCAACGCATTCTCATTGCGCGAGGCATTCAATCTTGTGCCGCGCCCCGGATCCGATCCGAGCTCACCACAGTACACCGCCGTAGCCACGCCGGGCGGATTGCTCGCCCTGGTGGAATTTGAGGGAGCATTGCCGCGGGCGGGGGTGTATTCGCATTGGCAGAGCGGGGTGGGGGATGAAATGGCACTGGCGTTATTACCGGACCCGGAATGGGATCCGCATCGGGAGGTGTTGGTGGCGGAGGACTTGCCTGCGCCGGATAGCGCGGATGCGAATGCTATGGTTATTCCGGCGCGTTATGAATTTTATGATCCCAAACGCGTGGTGATTTCGACTGATGCGGAATCGTCCACGGTGTTGATGCTTAATGATAAACATCATCCGGCGTGGCAAGTGACAGTGGACGGCAAGTCGGCGAAATTATTGCGGGCGAATTATTTAATGCGTGGCGTTCATTTGTCGCCGGGGAAACATACGGTGGAATTTAAGTTCGCACCGGCTGCGGGCAGTATTCGCATCAGCCTCGCGGGGTTGGGACTGGCGGGCGTGCTGGGGGCATTGTTGATTTTTATGCCGAGTCGGCGGCGCGATGATGACGATGATGCGCCGGAGGAAATGGATTTGGAAATTACAATCCCGTCGGATGATCCAGAAACTCCCACGGCAACCGAAACTTCTTCGAGAGATGCGCCGCCAGCGCCTTCACGCCGAAAACCTCGGTCGCGTAGTGGCCGCCATAGAAAACGTTGATCCCCAATTCCTCCGCCAACGCCCCCGTCCAGTGCGGGCCTTCGCCGGTGATAAAGGTGTCCACCCCTTCCGCCGCTGCGCGCGCGATGCTGCCGCCCGCGCCGCCGGTGACGATGCCAATCTTTTTACAAATGCTCGGCCCGCCGCGCAATAACGTGGGTGCCGCGCCGAGGATGGTTTTTAATCGGTCGCTTAAAATATCACGGCACAAACGAGTGCTCACGCGCAGTCCGATGGGGCTGCCGTATTCCTCGAAAAATGGTTTGGGCTTCGTGAATTTCAAAGCCTTGCAAAGCCCGGCGTTGTTGCCGAGTCGCGGATGGGCGTCCAGAGGTAAGTGGGCGCTGTACACGGCGAGGTTGTTTTTCACCAACTCGCCGATAAGCGCGCGTTTAGGGCCGGTCCACGGCAGTTGCGGGCTCCAAAATAGGCCGTGATGGACGAGCAATAAATCCGCTTTCGCTTCGGCGGCCATCTGAACGGTGGCGAGCGAGGCGTCCACGGCGGCGGCGATACGGGTGATGTGCCCGTTGTTTTCCACCTGCAAACCGTTGTGTGCGCCATCGTAATCGCCGATGGCGTCGAGGCGCAAAGTCTTGTCGCAATGGGTTACGATGGATTGAAGGTTTACCTTCGGCATCCGGCATAAAAGGGCCGCGCGGAAATTTTTGCAATGCTCGTGTTGAACATATAATTTTCTGTCCCTATGATGCTCCGTCGATGACGGATGCCGCCGCTAACAAAATGAACAGTGATTGGACGATTGAGGACGCGCGTGGCGTGTACAATATCGACCGCTGGGGCGCGGAGTATTTTGGCATCAACGCCGCAGGTCGCGTGGTGGCACGCCCGCAACAGGCGGCCGGCGCGGAGGTGGAGCTGTTGGAGGTGCTGGCCACCGCCCGCCAGCGGGGATTGAAGGCGCCGTTGCTGGTGCGGTTTCAGGATATTTTGCGGCATCGTGTGGAGGCGATCTGCGGGGCGTTTGGCAAGTCGATTGAGGCGCACGATTATCGCGGGCGCTATCGCGGGGTGTTTCCGGTGAAGGTGAATCCGCTGCGCGAAGTGGTGGAGGAAATTCTCGATGCCGGTCGGCCGCACGGTTTCGGACTCGAAGTGGGAAGCAAACCGGAGCTGCACGCGGCGCTGGCGTTGCAGGATGAGCTGGGCAGTTTGTTGATTTGCAATGGGTACAAAGACGACGCTTTTATCCGCACGGCACTGATGGGCGCGCGGCTGGGGCGGCAGGTGATTTTGGTGGTGGAGAAGCCCGATGAATTGCGCCGGATTATATCAGTGGCCAAACGCGAAGGCGTGCGGCCGCAGCTCGGCATTCGGATGCGGTTGCTCAGCCGCAGCACCGGCAAGTGGGCGGATAGCGGCGGCGAGGATGCGAAGTTCGGCCTCAACACCGCCGAGTTGATGGCCGCCATCGAGTTGCTGCGCGTGGAAGGTTGGGAGGATTGCTTTCGGTTGCTGCATTTTCACATCGGCTCGCAAGTGCC
>JAPKDK010000169.1 GCA_028872645.1 Verrucomicrobiota bacterium | reverse complement strand
GAACGCAACTGGTTTAGTTGAGCCCAGGATGCTTGGCTTTAAACTCCGGAAAAGGTGCCGGAGCATTTTTTGGGAAGCGGTCCAGAATTATCTGCAAACACCCGCCTTCTCAAGGCCACCATCCCCCCTGTCATTTTTTGTGAAATCGCCCTACCGCTCTTGCCTCGGATGACTGGTCGCGGCAAACTCGGCGATGCATTTACATTTTCTTTCCACACTGTTCATTTCCGTTCTCGCTCTGCACGCAGCGGACAAACTCAATGTCATTTATATCCTCGCCGATGACCTCGGCTATGGCGACCTCGCGCATGCGGGCGGCAAAGCGGCCACGCCGCATTGCGATCGGTTAGCGCGAGAGGGGATGCGATTTACGGATTCGCACACAACGTCTTCGGTTTGCACGCCCACGCGCTACGGCATTCTCACGGGCCGATACAACTGGCGCAGCACGTTGAAGAAGAGCGTGCTGTGGGGGATGTCCGAGCCGTTAATCGAAAGTAAGCGGCTGACGGTACCGGGATTTTTGCAAAAGCAAGGCTATCACACAGCGGTGGTTGGCAAGTGGCATCTCGGACTCGGCTGGCAGATGCTACCCAATGGCGAAAAGCGCAAGCCCAAGGCCGGCGCCCAACGCGGCGATGGCTGGCAAATTGATTACGATAAAAAAATCACCGGAGGCCCGCTCGCGGTGGGCTTTGATGAATCGTACATCATTCCCGCCTCGCTCGATATGTTTCCGTATCTTTATTTAAAGAACGACAAACCCACCGCGTGGGCCAACACCACCAAAGCATTTCATCGGCCCGGCCCAGCTGCGGAGGATTTCGAGGCCATCAATTGCCTCACTGATTTCGCCCGCGAAAGCCGCGCATATATCGCCGCGCGTGCCAAGAGCGACAAGCCCTTCTTTCTTTACCTACCGCTCACCAGCCCGCACACGCCCATCGTGCCATCGAAAAAATGGCAGGGTAAATCCACCCTCGGCAAGTACGGCGATTTCCTGATGGAAACCGACTGGGTCGTCGGCCAAGTCCTTGCCGAACTGGACAAACAAAGACTCGCCGACAACACCCTCGTTATTTTCACTGCCGACAACGGCTGCTCGCCCGCCGCTAAGATTCCCGCGCTCGTCGCCAAGGGCCACAAGCCCAACGCCCATTGGCGCGGCCACAAAGCCGACATTTTTGAAGGCGGCCACCGCACCCCCTTCCTCGTCCGCTGGCCCGGAAAAGTGAAAGCCGGCTCCACCTCCGCAGAAACCCTTTGCACCTCCGATCTCTACGCCACCCTCGCGGACATCCTTGGCAAACACGACGCCATCCCCGCCCGCGCCGCCGAAGATTCATTCTCTTTCCTCAGCGCCCTCACCGGCAAAGCCAGCGACCGACACGCGCGCCCCTTCACCATCCATCATTCTATCAACGGCTCCTTCGCCATCCGCCGCGGCCCGTGGAAGCTCGCCCTCTGCCCCGGCTCCGGCGGCTGGAGCGGCCCCAAACCGGGAGCTGCGTTCAAAAGCAAAACGCTCCCCCTCGTGCAGTTGTATAATCTGGAAAGCGACCCCGCCGAAAAAATAAATCTCCGCGACAAACATCCCGACATCGTAAAAGACCTCGCCGCACACCTTGCCACCGCCATCCGCAACGGCCGCACCAACCCCGGCCCCAACCAATCCAACGAAGGCTGGCCCAATACCTTTCACGAGCGCGTGCTAGAGGAGTTTCCCGCGCTGAAAGAATAGCACTCGTTACGGGTGCTGCGACTTCAGAGGCCGCATTTGATTACCTTAAAATCTCGATGGTGATCGGCGAGATTTCAAGGTAGTAGTTTTGGGGGTTCGCGGGTTTTTGGCGTTGAATGATGTGAGTGGAGATGATTGCCGCCGCACTCCTTAGGGTTGACGCGCAGGACCGCTTCTTGGGAGGCTGACGCAGCAAGCATTGAAAATGAACCGTACCTTACTAATTCTCTGCGCCTTCTGTGCCTCTGTGGTGAATTCCTCCACCGCCAACAGCGCGGAGGTGGATGTTTTCCTGTTTGGCGGGCAGTCGAATATGCAGGGGATTGGGAAGATTGCAAATTTGCCGAAGGAGGTTCCGTTGGTGATTCCAAATGCGTTTTATTATTTCGATGGCAAATTTCAGCCCATCGTTTTGGGGAAGACTCGCACTAGTAAGAGGGCGGGTGAGCTGGGACCGGAAGTGGGATTTGGGTTGGAAATGGCCACGGCGAAGCGGCCGGTTTATCTCATAAAATTTGCCGCTAGCGGTATGCCGCTGCATCACGGTTGGAATGGCGCTCGCTGGGTGGGTGGCGCACCGGCTGCGCCGCGTCGCAATTTTTATCCGGGCGAAAATACGGCGGATAAAAACAAGGGCGCGCTATACCTCGAGATGCTCAAAAAATTTCGAGGGGGCATTGCGCAGTTAAAAAAAGAAGGGCACACGCCGGTGGTGCGCGGATTTGCCTGGATGCAGGGCGAGCAGGACAGCAAGAAAAAGGAATCGGCGCTCGCCTACGCCACGAGCCTGCGCCGCCTTTGCCGAAGGTTGGGCGAGGACGTGGGTTTGGCCGGCAGTATCCCCACCGCCTTCGGGCAAGTGCTGCCGCATCAACCCGCCGGCACTCGCTTCACGCACCGGAAGGAAATCCGTGCCCAAATGGTGGCCGCCGATGCAGCTTCTGGTCACCCCATTGCGATCAAAAACGTAAAAATGGTGTCCACCGATGGCTTTGGAATCTTGCCCGACACCGTGCATTATAACGCCATCGGTCAACTCCGCCTCGGCCGCGAATTTGCCAAAGCGTTGAAAATTGTGCAGGCTCAATAGTATGAACCGCGCACTGATCATCCTCTTTGTCCTCTGTGCCTCGGTGGCGCAAAGTTTTGCCGCACCGAAACCGAACATCCTCTTCATTGCGATGGATGATTTGAATGATTGGGTCGGCTGTCTTGGCGGGCATCCGCAAGCGCGGACGCCAAATCTTGACCGGTTGGCTGCGTCGGGCATTTTGTTCAGCAACGCCCATTGCGCGGCGCCTTCGTGCAATCCTTCGCGCACGGCGATTTTCACGGGGCTCTCGCCGCATCGCTCGGGCATTTATCGCAACAACCAAAAAATGCGCGAGGCACTGCCGACCACGGAGATTTTGCCCAAGACATTTTCGCGCGCGGGCTACTGGGCTGGCGGCTCGGGCAAGATGCTGCACTACTTCATCGATGCTCGTTCGTGGGATGAATATTTTCCGAAGAAGGAAACCGAGAGCCCTTTCCCACGTACGCTCTATCCGAAGCAGCGCCCCGTGAGCATCCCGCGCGAGCCGTGGCAATACGTGGAAACCGACTGGGCCGCGCTGGACGCCACGGACGAGGAATACGGCGGTGACTTTCTCGTGGCCAAATGGGTTAGTGAAAAGCTCGCCAAAAAACACGACCAACCCTTCTTCCTCGCGTGCGGCATTTATCGTCCGCACGAGCCGTGGTTTGTGCCGAAGAAATATTTCGACCCCTTCCCGCTCGATAAAATCCAACTGCCACCCGGCTACAAAGCCGACGACCTCGATGACCTTCCGCCCGAAGGCAAACGCCGCGGGCCGAATCGTTACTTCGCCCACATCCGAAAACACAAGCAATGGAAGCCGGCCGTGCAAGCATACCTCGCCTCGATTTATTTTGCCGACACCATGCTCGGCCACGTGCTCGATGCTCTGGAGAAAGGTCCCAACGCCGGCAACACCATCATCGTGCTGTGGTCCGACCACGGCTGGCATCTCGGCGAGAAACAGCACTGGCAAAAATTCACTGCGTGGCGAGCATCCACCCGTGTGCCGCTCATCGTGCGTGTGCCCCAGGGCGCGCCTGGATTGCCGAGCGGCACCAAACCGGCTGTCTGTGTTCGCCCCGTTAGTTTGCTCAGTCTCGCGCCCACGCTCTTGCAACTCAGCGGATTGCCCCCGCACAAAAACCACCACGGCCCCAGCCTCGTGCCGTTATTGAAAAATCCGAAGGACGCTTGGCCGCACACGGCCGTGACCCACCTCGACCAACCCGGCAGCTTTGCCCTCAGCGCCGAGCGCTTTCGCTACATCCACTACGCCAGCGGCGGCGAGGAACTTTACGACATCAAAACTGACCCCTACGAATGGCGCAATCTCGCCGATGATAAAGCACACGCCGCCACCCTCAAACGCCTGCGCGCGCTCGCCCCCACAAAATTCGCCAAAGCCGTCGCGCCCAAAATCGCCTCCATGCCCGCGCTCAAATGGAATCCGCTCGCCGCCAATACCAAAGCCCCAACCTCCAAGCCGGCCGGCGGCACCTTCGATGTCATCTTCATCAACAGTACCTCCAAACCGGTGCAGCTTTTTTGGATGACCCCCAACGGCGGCCGCAAACACTACGCCACCCTCCCCACCGGCAAACAGCGCCGCCAATCAACCCGCCCCGGCGCCATCTGGCAAATCGCTGGTGGCCCCGTCGCCACCGCCAAGCCCTTCGGCTATTTCAAAGTAGGCGACCGCACCGCCAAAGCCGTGGTGCCGAAGTAAATCGTAGCCTCGACCACCAGTCCGGCTTACATGCGCTTGTTGACAATTTGATGATCACGATGGGAAACTAGCATCTTGCACAGACACTCTTTACAACCATGAAACGACGCACCTTCCTCAAGACCACCACCGCGGCCGCTGCTACCTTGGCGTTGCCAAATCTCATCACCGCCAAAACCAAGAAAGCCATTGTCCTGGGCAAGGGCGAGCATCAGTACACCGTGAAGCATGGCTGGGGCGATACGCCCAAGGAGCATAGTTATGGCAACGCCACGCACGGGGTGGCGGTTGACAAGGCAGGGCTCATTTATATCACCCACCAAGGTAGGCCGAATTCGATTATTGTTTTTGAACCGAGCGGCACGTTTGTCAAATCGATGGGCGAAGTCCACGCGGGCAGCGGGCACGGCATCGACATCCGCGTGGAGGATGGCACGGAATACATTTACCTTTCGCCTAGCAATGCCGGGATGAGCTTCACCAAGATGACGATGGACGGCGAGGTGGTTTGGCAAAAGGGCAAAAAGTTGCTGGGCGAACTCAGCGGCAAATACCCCGGCCGCTATCGCCCCACCAACGCGAGCTTCTCGCCCGATGGCGGCTACTTCCTCGGCGATGGCTACGGCGGCGGTTATATTCATCAGTTTGATAAAAAGGATCGATACGTGCGCACCATCGGCGGTGGCGGCACGGCCGATGGAAAATTCCGCACCCCGCACGGTCAATGGCTCGATGCCCGCGACGGCACGCCCAAGCTCGCCGTGTGCGACCGCGCCAACAAACGCCTCCAATGGTTCGACATGAACGGCAAACACCTCCGCACCCAAGGCGGGTTTCTCTTCCCCGCTGACATCGACATCCAAGGCGACATCATGGTGGTTCCCGACCTCCACGCGCGCATCACGTTGCTGGACAAAAATAACAAAGTCATCACCCACCTCGGGGATAATGAACAATGGCGCGCCAAGGCGTTGAGTGCTGGCTTCCGAGGCAAACGCGCTGAATGGCAAGCCGGCCGCTTCATTCACCCCCACGACGCATGCTTCGACAAGAACGGCAACATCTACACCGTCGAATGGGTAGTCGGTGGCCGCGTGACAAAGCTGACGAAAGTGTGATTTGGCGTGCCTTGCGAGTCCGCATTTATAACATCCGGTCTGTGAAGACTTCGGGATCGCGCACGTCTATTCCCGTTCAACCCAGTGGGCTTGAGGTTTGGGCGGGATTTGCTTAAGTTTTGGGTCGCTGAAATCATCATGGACTTTTTGCGTATCTATATAGTGTGCACGTTCGCAGGGCTGTGGCCGGTGGGCGCGGCGGAGCTGGATTTTGCGCGCGATATTCGGCCGATTTTATCGGACAAATGTTATAATTGCCACGGGCCGGACAAGAAGGCGCGGAATGGGAAATTGAGGCTGCATGATCGCGCGGGAGTGATGGAATCGGGCGTGCTGTCCGATGGCGAAATGCTGGCTCGACTGACGAGTAAGGACCCCGATGAACGGATGCCGCCGGCGAAATCAAATCGCGTGCTGATCGATGAGGATCGCGCAAAGCTGTTGCGATGGCTAAAGGAGGGCGCGAAGTGGCCGGAGGATGACCGGCATTGGGCCTTCGTGCCGCCCAAGCGACCAGTGTTGCCTAAGGTGAGAAATGGCGCGTGGATTCGCAACGGGATTGATGCGTTCGTGTTGGCGCGGCTGGAACAGGAGAAATTGCAACCGGCGAAGGAGGCGGACAAGGCGACTTTGCTTCGGCGGGTGAGCTTTGACCTCACGGGCTTGCCGCCGACGATTGCGGAATTGGACGCATTCCTCAATGACGGTTCGCTTAATGCTTACGAAAAGGCGGTGGACCGGCTGCTGGC
>JAPKDK010000168.1 GCA_028872645.1 Verrucomicrobiota bacterium | reverse complement strand
GTGTTTATGACGCTCCTTTAACGGCGGCAGAGGTGGGGCAGTTGTATACAGCAGAGAGCACTCAGACTGCATTGAGTGTTCAGTTGGGCACACTGGGTGCAATTGATGTCGATTCAACAGGCCGGGTGGCTTTTGTGGATAAGAATTCCACAGGCGGGTCTCGCATTCGCCAAATAAATACTGATGGGACCATAGCTACTATTGTCGGGGGTGGTGCGACCAATCCCCTATTAATTAGTGGACTGGATAACCAAACGCCGCTTACACCAATCAATCCTGCTATCAATTATAGTTTCACCAACATCGATGACATTGCCTTTGATGATGTCAACCGGCTTTACCTTTGTGATTCCATTGCTAAACGCATCTGGCGGAGAGAGACGAATGGTTCCATTTACACTTTTGCCGGCGGCGGTCTATCGGAGACCGACGGGCAAATCGCATTAAGTACGAATATTGATGGAGTAAAGAGTTTAGATGCCTTCACCGCTGCCGGCTTTTTAGGCGGCCGTTACGTGTATCTCGATACTAACACAACTGCCCGAGGGGTTCGTATCAGGCGCATCGTGGCGGATGATAATGCTTCCATGCGCGTTGTGAACACGGTGGCTGGCGTAGGGCCGGGGGGCAACGATGTAGACGCCAATTCATCAACGCCAGGGTGGCCCTTTGCTGCGACGAATGTGACTCTGACTGATGTGGACGGCATCAAGGTGATTAGTGGACCTCGAGTTTATTTTGGCGATGGCGATAGGCAGCGTATTCGTGTGGTGGACAGCAACGGTACCATCAGTCTCATCGCCGGTGGAGGCTCAACTGATAACGGGGATGGTAATCAGACCGATAAGGCTCTCCTCGGACCAGTTCAAGGCATTGCCTTGGATGGCCAAAAACAGGTGTACATTCTCGGTCGCACTCCCGAGAGGGGCTTACGCATTCGCAAATGCTTTGGTGGGCCGCCCATTGATCCGCCTAATTTGCGACGGGTGGATGGCAACAAGATTTATCCCGACGATTTGGTGGGCGCGGTCCATGCCGATGGTGAGATTTGGTCTCGTGCTCTTTGGGATATTCGCAAAGGCATTCTGGTTTCCGATGGGAATGCATCCGTCGCCGATCGCCTTATCTTGCAGCATCACTTCGCCTTGCCCATTTCCAGCTCCATGCGAATTGCGGCACTAACTTTATACAATACCGATTTGTCCCTGTATTCGGGCGCACACAACGCCACCATTCGTCAGGCTTTTAATGAACGGGGCATCACAGTGGATTCTGATTATTCAGCTGGAGGGACAGGGATCAATCTGACCTTGAATACTGACTATTATGTGAAACGTATTAATGCCACTCAGTTTGCCCTGCATACCAGTTGGATTGATGCTGTAAAAGGTCAAGGCAAAGTCGATTTCAACGGCACGGGATTCAATGTCCAGCTAGTTCGTAGCAGCGTCGCCGATGTGGAATACGGTCAGGCCTATGACATTGGCTATAGCGGTGTATTGGGAACTAACCTCATGAGTGGAGATGTAGGTGGCTTGCGCATGGATCTTAACGGGGGTGGCGGTCAGCGATATCCCAATCTGCACGGAGCTTACGGGGATTTTGATATGCAAGCGGTAACCACCCGTGCGGATGTGGTTTGTATCCTCACTGAGGCTCTCACCGGTCCGGCGGCCGGCTTGGCTCAGAAATACACCATGCGTGGACCCGCCCCCCCGCAGGACCTTATTTCCGGCACTACGAGGCCCGGCGATGTGGATTACAACTCCACCGAGGTGCTCAGCAACCGTGACAGTGTTCGCAATCTATCGTTACAGGGGCAATACATCTCCGGCGGTTACACCTTTCAACACGAGTTGGGTCACGTGCTCGGTGCCATGCATGGTTTGGGTGATGTGGGTGCCGGATCACTCCCCGGTACGCCGGGCCTGCATCCGCATGACACGGGAATTACTTTCAGCCCCTACGCCTACACAAACTCCAATGGTGTGGCGGATACTTTCCTCGCCGTGGGAAACCACTTTATGAGCTGGGGGGCTCAAGGGTTTGGCGTCAAGTACTGCACCATCATGGCTTACCCCAGCACTCGCGGCAGCACCCAGATTCCTTTATACAGCAGTCCGACTGCCTTCTACAGAGGCGAACCTACTGGCCGACTACGCGGTATGTATTTGCCCCCGCCGCTGTCTCCCTACTCCCTGCCGTTGTACATGGATAATGCGCAGTGCATTAATGCCGTGGGACATTTGTCGGCGTTCTACCGGGACTCCAATGGTTCCGGGCGCGCCTCTTCGCGCACCTCTGTCCGGCCTTCGCCACCCAAGGGTTTGCCCGGGGGAAGGCCTGTGAATTTTAGTCGCAATCCGAACCAAGCTAATGCCAAAGGTGGCAATAGCGGCACTGCCGCTGCCGGAGCGCCTACGCAAGTGGGGCCCGGTGGTGCCGCCAATCCCGGTGGCGGGCTCGGTGGAGCGACTAATCCCACGACTAACACCAACCGCCCGGGTATCCCGATTGGTGGAGGCAGCAATCCCACGCTGCCTGTTATTCCCGGCGGGGGTCTTGGTGGCACCAATAATCCTGGCGGTGGCCTTGGCACTAACCCGACCATGCCTGTGCTGCCTATTAACCCCGCTGTGCCCAATGACCATCGATATTCCGCCACCAAATGGCTTGGCGGCCGTTGGGCAAAAAACAACACCACTTTTGCCACTATCATCAACGGTCACAACAACGGAGCCACCCATGAAAACACTGAGCGAACGCACCCTGCGTTCCATGGCAAATCCGTGTGGTGGTATATCGAATGGCCTGCTAACGCCCCTGCCATCACTCTGAAACAACTTGAGGCCACCACCAAGGGCAGCACCTTCGACACCACCCTCGGCGTCATGTACGTGCCCAAGGGCCAGCTGGCTACTCAAGTGCCGCTCAATAACCAGTACTTCAAGTGGAACAACAACGCCCCTGGCGGCGTTGGGCCGTTCAGCACCGTGGTGTTGCCCCAAGTGAAGCTCAATCCTGGCGACCGCATCTACTTCATGGTCGACGGCGTGGGCGGTGCCACCGGCAAAATCCGCCTTGGCGTGAAAATGGAAAAGTAGGCTACCTTGAAAATTTAAAAGCCCGCGCCTTATTTAGCGCGGGCTTTTTTTATGAGGTTGAAAAGTTGGGGGTTAGGCCAGTTTCCACGGGCCCCGGCCAGGGCGACTAAGGAGGGCGTTGGCTTCCTCATCTCCTAGGAATTTGTATTTCTTGGGATCCCACTTTAATTCGCGCCGCAGTTGATAGCCGAGATTGCCGAGGCTGCAGATGATTGAGGTGTGTGCGCCAAAGGCCACGTCGGCCACGGGGCGCTTGCGGCTGCGAATGCAGTCAACCCAGTTGCGGCGATGGCTTCCGCCGATATTCTCCAAGCGCCAATCCTTGCCGCTGAACGGTGAGCTTACTGCGCTCTTTGGATCGGCGGTGATGCCGCGACGATCCACGTACAAAGTTCCTTCGCTGCCGTAAAAGATTACGTCGTTCAGGGGGTCGCTGGTTTGTTCATGGATGATTTCAATCCCGTTTTCAAATATCATGCGCAGACCGCTGTTTCCTTCCTTGGGCGGAATGATCGTAGTGGGTCCAGTTTCGTCAAGGTCCAGGGCCCACTTGGCGATGTCAAAATGGTGCGCCCCCATGTCGCTGAATCCTCCGCCGGCGTATTCGCGGTAAGCCCGCCATTGCGGGAAATGACCATGGACATTGGTTGGGCACAGGACGTGGTTAAAGCCTCGCATTGGAGCTGCTCCGGTCCACATATCCCAATCAATCCCTTCAGGCTTTTCTTCGGTGGGCAAATTACAGGGTATCGCCGGATTACCGACACCGATCTTAACCTTGGTCACCTTGCCGATGCGACCGTTGCGAATGCATTCGACGGCCTTCCGGAAATGGCCTCCAAACTCGGTGCGTTGCTGGCTGCCGACCTGATAGACGATGTTGTTCTTACGTGCAGCCTTCAGCGTCTCCAGAGCAGCGTGGATGGTGACGGTAAGTGGTTTCTCACAGTACACATCCTTCTTCGCTTCCGCCGCCATAATAGATGGGATTGCGTGCCAGTGGTCGGGTGTTCCAATTACCACGGCGTCAATACGCTTGTCAGCCAGCACCTCACGAAAGTCGTTGTGCGCCTGACATCCATTGTCCGCGCCGTACTTTTTATTCACGCGGTCCAAAGCATGGTCACGTCGCACCTTGGCCACCTCTGCGAGCCCAAGCACGCGGCAGTCCTTTTGTCCGAGGAAAAATCCCAGGTGGCCTCCGCTCTGTTTGCCAATGCCGATGAAACCGAGGTTGATCGTTTCGCTCGGTTTATTAGCCCAAGCTTGGCTGGAGATTATGTTGGGCGCAATTACGGCAGTTGCCGCGGCGGTTTTGAGGAATTTGCGACGTGAGGCATTCATAGATGTTAATGGGGTTGAATGATAAAGGCGGATTGTCGCCTGCGCGGAGCGTGCTGTAAAACGAATTCAGGTGGCTATTCGCCGGCGATGCAGTAGAGGTGCGTGTCCGAGCGAAGGAATAACCTATTGTTGCTGACGGCGGGGCTCGCGTTAAAGACGCTGCGCTCGCTGGCAAAAGTGTTTTGCGCGAGCTGCTTGAATTTGGGTTTTGCCTCCAACACAAATGCGCCTGCGTTGCGGCTGACTGAGATAATCTTTCCGTCAACCACCACGGGTGAGGCGTAAAATTGTGGAGTGCGGCCTGAGCTCTGAAGGCGTTCCCGGTAAGTCTCTTTGCCGGTCTTTGCATTAAGGCAAACGGCATAGCCGCTGCGGTCCATCCAGTAGAGATGGCCTTCATGGTAAACAGGGGTGGCAACATATGGAGAATTACGTGAAGTCCACAGCTGAGAGGATTCTTTCACTTCACCTTTCCCTCCCAATTTAACGGCGACCCCGGAACCGGGTCGACCACCGAAGACATACAGGGCGTCACCACCAGTGATTGTACTGGGGGATACATTTCCCCGTCCGGCTCCAACGTTTGTGTAGGCATACCATGTAATGTTGCCCTTCTTGGCATCAAAGCTCCAGATTTCCCCCGGCACGGCCAAGACCAGCTCAGTCTTATCCTTGGCCTTTACCAAGGAAGGAGTGCCGTAGGCGTCCTGATATGAAGAATAGGCATCAGGTCCCCATTGCCATGCGATCTTTCCATCAGCCTTGTTCAGGGCAAAAACCTTGTGGCCTTCCTGCAAGGCATTAATAAAAACTAAATCACCGTGGATTATCGGGCTACTGGATGACCCCCAGCGCTTGCGGCTGGAGCTACTTCCAACACTGGTTTGCCAGAGTTTCTTGCCTTTCAAATCAAACGCAGCCATGCCGGATTTTGCCAAGAAAACATAGATTGCCTTACCATCGGTGGCCGGAGTGCTGGTGGCATAGCCGTGTTCAGGAACCCCCATTCCACTGTAGTTATCTTCAGATTTTGTGGGCTTGAGTTCCTTCTGCCAAACTGATTTCCCCGTTTTGGCATCAATACATACAAGATGTCGCATGAGGCCGGAGGGACTGCCGCCACGACTTCCTGCTCCGTATCCGGAATAGCAGGTAAGATAAACGCGGTCATTCCAAACGATCGGGCTGGATGCTCCGTAACCGGGCAGTTTTAGTTTCCATTTCAGGTTTTTTGTTTCACTCCAAGTGGTTGGGGCTTTCTCTGCAAGTGTGGTTCCGTCTCCATTTGGTCCGCGCCACTGAGGCCAGTTAGCTGTCTTTTCGGCTGCTGTTGCAGCGAAGGGGATTATTATAATGAGGGCTGATAGGATTTTTCTCATGGCGATTCTTATAGGATGCACTTGTAGAGACGGCAGCTAAACAAAAAAGTTGCAGGGAATTTGATAACTAGAGATAAAAAAAGAGCGGCCACAGGCCGCTCTTTCTGATTCTGATTATCAATAAGCTTTAGGCATCACTGCGGCTGGGACGAGGCTGATTTCGATCGCCTTCGCGGGGTCCGCGTGGGTTTTCACGACCACCGGCACCGGGGCGACCTTCACCGCCTTGACCTGGGCGCCGGAAGCCTTCACGACCACCTTCGCCGCCTTGACCTGGGCGCCGGAAGCCTTCACGACCACCTTCGCCACCTTGACCCGGTCGGCTGAAGCCTTCACGACCACCTTGACCTCGATCAAATTGCGGGCGCATTTCTTCCTGATCAATCTTACCATCCTTATTCTTGTCCAGGGTGGCAAGTGCCTTCGCGGCATTTTTCAATTCTTCCGTGCTTAAAGTGCCGTCCTTGTTTTTGTCAAGGGCTTCCATTACGGGATTAGGTGGTCTGGAGCCGCCACGTCCACCTTGACCTCTTTCGCTAAAGCCGCCGCCCTGACCCGGCCGTCCTTGTCCGGGTTCACCAGCACCTGGCCGCCCTTGACCTGGGCCACCTTGATCACCGCCAGGTCTGCCGCCTTGT
>JAPKDK010000167.1 GCA_028872645.1 Verrucomicrobiota bacterium | reverse complement strand
GTACGTCGGCGTGGCGCTCATCGTGGGTCACTTTGTGATTCCGTTCCTCGCGCTGCTACGCATTGACGGCAAGCTTACTAATAAACTGATGGTGCCGGTTTTCATTTGGGTGGTGCTGATGCACTATATGGATATGACGTTTAATGTGATGCCGGAGATCCACCCCAACGGCCCATCGCCCGCGCTGGCGGATGTGGGTACGTGGCTGCTCATCGGCGGCACGCTCGCAATGATTTTTATCCGCAATCTATTTGACCATCCCGTTTGCCCCGTGCGCGATCCGCGAATGGGGGAGGCTCTGGAGCGACACTAATGAGCCACGAACCGCAAACAACGGAAGCCACCGATTCTACGCGCCCCAGCTGGGCCGCGCACGAGTTGGCGGCTTTGGCGCTGACGGTGGGGCTTGCCGTGTGGGTGGTGGCCCAATGGGGCGCAGCCGTGCAGCCGCAACGGAACACCGAGCGTGATGAAAAACGCGCGGCAACGATGGCCGAACTGCGCATGGCGAATGAGGAAGCACTGAATAGTTTTGGCGTGGTGGACGAATCGCTCAAGCGTTATCGCATCCCCATCCAAAATGCAATGACGCTCGTGGTGGAATTGGGTGCGAAAAATATCGCCAAGGAAGTTGCCGAACGCACCGCATCGCCGACGGATTTGAAATTGGTGGAGATTCCGGATCCGGATTTTTTGGCGGATGTATCTGAACTGGATGACCCGTCCCTCATCGCTCAGGGCAAGACTCTGTTTCTCACCAAGATTTGTTTTACTTGCCACCAAACTGATCCGGCCGTGCCTGCGCCTGCGGGGATGGCACTGAGAGCTCCCAAATTCCTCGGGGATTTTTGGGGCAAAGAACGGTTGGTACATAAAGGCTTTGGCGGGCCGTTGGAGCGGGTGGTGATGGGGCCGGGATATTTTGCAGAATCCGTTTCGGCTGCCGGTTCCGGGTTACGCGTACTCAAAGGCGCTCTCACCCCGATGCCGCCGCCGCCGCCTGTGACTGAAGAGGAAGTAAAGGCGCTGATGGCTTACGTCCGCAGCTTGAGTCAGGGAAACTGATGAACTGGAAACCGCTTATTTTTTTAGTGTCTGCACTTGCAACAGTCAGTGTGCGTGCTGATGAGAAAGCACTCATCGCCAAAGGGAAGGTGCTGTTCATGACCAAGATTTGTTTCACCTGCCATCAGACTGATCCGGCAGTACCTGCGCCAGCGGGGTTGGCGTTGAAGGCACCGACTTTCTTGGGTGAGTTTTGGGGAGCCGAACGCGAAGTGGCATTGGGTTTCGGCGGCAAAGTGGTGAAGGTGAAACTAGATGATAAATATTTTATCGAGTCGGTAAAAATGCCGATGGCCAAAGTGGTGAAGGGCGCATTGGTGCCAATGCCGCCCCCGCCCCCGCCCATTACCGATGAGGACATCGCGGCACTGATGGCTTATGTGAAAAGCCTGAGCAAGCCGCAGGTGAACTAATGAAATAATTTTGATGAGCGAACCGATAGACAACATTGCACCTGAAGCTACGCCGGAGGAAATCAATGCCTCTTGTCGTTGGCCGGTGATGTTTCTATTTTTCAGCGCAGCACTGTGGTTGGTAAAAGCGGCGATCATCGGCGTAATGGGTTCGGTTAAATTGCATATGCCGGAATTTTTGTCCGATATTTCCTTCCTCACTTACGGCCATTTACAGGCCAACGCGTGGGTGGCATTTCTGTTTGGCTTCGGCGGCAACGCGGGGCTCGGCCTTACCCTTTGGATGCTCAGCCGCTTGCGCGGCGCGCCGCTGGCCCGTCCGGGTTTTGTCATCGCAGGCACGGTGCTGTGGAATGTCGGCGTCACCGCCGCGTTGGTGGGCATCACTTTGGGCGATCAAAATGGCGTGGCGGGTTTGGAACTGCCGGTGTACGCCGGTCGCGTGCTCTTGATTGGGCAGGCATTCATCGCGTTCAGCGCCATCCTCACTTATTTTTCGCGACGGCATAAACAGCTCTATCCCAGCACGTGGTACCTCATCGGGGCGCTGGTGGCGTTGCCGTGGATTGTGGGCACAGCGCATTGGCTGCTGGCGGCGGCACCCGTGCGCGGCGCGGCACAAATCCCTGTGGGACATTGGGCGACGACAAGTTTGCTGCAGGTGTGGCTGGGCTGTCTCGGCTTGGCGGCGGTGTTGTATTTTATTCCAAAAATTATTGGCCGTGAATTATTCAGCCGCCAATGGGCGGCGTTTGGATTCTGGATGCTGCTGCTACTGGGCGGTTGGGTGAACTTGAACTCCGGCTCGCCCTTGCCGGTTTGGCAAATCAAGCTGAGCCAGTTCGCCAACGGCCTTTTCATCTTTGTGGTGATCGCCGTCGGCTGGAACCTTCGCCAAACCGCCCGCGGAGTGCCGTTGCTGGGATCAGAAAATTTAACGCTTAAGTTTATGGGCTTCGCGCTCGGCGCGTGGGTTGTGTCCGGCCTGTTCACGTTCTGCAATGTGTTTCCGGAGTGGAATGCGATACTGCAATTCACGTATGCGAACACCGCGCTGCGCCATCTATTCGCGTGGGGCTTCTTCGCGATGGCGATGTTGGGCGGCATTTATTATGTGGCGCCGCGACTGTTGGGGTCCGATCTCGATTGGCCCTGCGGGCGGACAGTGCGTTGGGTATACCGGTTAATTGCCGTGGGCGTAATCATCATCACACTGGCCGGTGTGGGGATGGCGTGGGGTCACGGCCAAGCGTTGCAACAAATAGGAGTGGACGCGATGACTTTACAAACCAAAGCCATTAACCCTATGCGCATCGCGTTTCTTGGGGAGATATTATTTATGGTCAGCAGCTTTATTTTCCTCGGCAGTTTGTTATGCCTCTTGTCACGGAACTGTTGTGGTGAACTGAGCCCGATGGCGCTTTGGCGTCAGATTCGTGAAGCCAAAATGGAAGGTAAAACGGAAGGTGGCGCTCAATGAACAAAGCCCCGTGGATTTTCTTGGGTGTGCTTTTCACGCTGAGCCTCTCGTGGTGGGGAATGGTCTATGGCCCCGCCTCGCAACTCGCTGGGCAATCAGCGGACAAAGGCGATGGTACCGCCGTGCTGCCCCGCGTGGGTCTTGCAAAGCAGGGCGAACAAGTATATCGCGAAAACGGTTGCTACTATTGCCATACCCGTACGGCGACGGGCGGTGAGTTTGGTTATGAATTGCGGCTCTCACAATTGGGAGGGGATCGCGAAGTTACCGATGAAGTTCTCGGGGAGAACATCACTGTTGAAAACACCCGGTTGATTGATTTGGCGTTTGAATTCAAATACGTGGTTGCCGCGAAAAAAACACTCGATGATGCAAACAAAGCGCTGGCGGATGCGAAAGAAAAGACACCGGAACTAGAGGACGCAGTTGCGGTTGCAGAAAAAAGTTTAAAGAATAGTGCGGTATCATTTAAAGAAGTGATTTCCAATGTCACGGAAAAGACCACTGACCAGAATGAAAAAGATACCATTCTGTTTAGGGCTTACGGACTGTCGGGTGTGGAAATAAAAGACAAAGCGTTAATGATCCAGCTGGGTATGGGCGAACAAATTATTGACGAGCACAGAAAAATCGCCAATGAAGCCATAATTAAACTCACCCATGGCAAGGCGCAGTGGGGCGACATCGAGGATATGGTGCGCGGTTTAAAAACCCGTGCAGGCGCGCAGTTTAAGTTGCAGCCGGTGGTGATCGATTGGCCGGATGTGCAAAACGGCGTGGCGTTGCGCCAATCGGTGACACGCGATTTTATGCACGATACCCACGCGATGCCCGGCGTGATGCAGCTGGGGCCGAATCTCGCCAACGCGGGCGGCACTCCGGCTCTGGCGGATTCAAATCAGTTTTATGTGCATCTTTATCAGCCGCGCCTCATCAACGAAAAATCGGCGATGCCACCGTATCGGTATTTGTTTCGGAAAATAAAAGTCAATGCCGGTGAAACCTCGCCAAAAAATGCATTGAAGATCAAGGGTAAGGACTTGGTAGCAGGCTACGCCATTATCCCCACGGAAAAGGCTGAGGCGCTATTTGAATTTCTTAAAAGCCTGCGTACCGACGCGCTGCCGGAAGCACCGATCGTGGATAACCCGAAACCGGCGGACGACCAATGAGCGAAAATTTCTCCAACTTGAACGAGCCCAGCGAGCCCAGCAGTGGCACGGCGCAAATGCCGATGGGCATTATGATTGTTCTTATTTTGCTCGGCTATATCGGGTGCTACAACGTGGATCAGTGGAACGCCAATTTCGCCGCCAATGTGCACGCGCCATTCACCGAGCCGGACGAGGTGGCTTCGCTGGCACCCTCGGCTGAGGAATTGCTGGTGGCGCGCGGCAAACAAATATATTCCAAAAATTGCGTGGCCTGTCATCAAGCTAATGGCGCGGGGTCAGGCACAGACATCCCGCCATTGGCCGGTTCCGAATGGGTGAAAGGCGATGTTGCCACTATTGTGGCCATCACACAGAAGGGACTTATTGGGCCGATCAGCGTGGCCGGGAAAAAATATGGCGCGGGAGCCATGACTGCTGCGGGCGAAACGCTCGGCGCGGATGAATTAGCCGCTGTAATTTCCTATGTCCGAAAAGAGTGGAGCAATGGCGGAAGCGCGGTTGGAGTCGAAGAGGTGAATGATGCCCGAAAAAAGGTGAACGACAGCGGCCAAAGCGGGCAGTGGGAAGTGAAGACTCTGGAAGCAGCCGGTTTCATAATTCCTGAATAACCATTCCGTCTTTGCTAAAACGCGTACCGTCTGGGATCATCCGGCATGATTCGTTGCTTGGCTCTCTTTCTGTTCATCCTTTGCCCCGTTCAAACACTTCGCGCAGCGCAGTTTTCAATCGCCCCTTTCACCGCAGACGTTACTGTGCCGATTGGCCACGGTATGATGGGCGGGCTGTGGCAGGCGAAGAAGGTGGCCGACCCGTTATACGCAAAAGGTGTTGTGCTACTTGGAGGGAGCAAGCCGGTGGTTTTTGTGGCGGTGGACTGGTGTGAGATTCGCAATGCCGCCTTTGATCGTTGGCGCGAGGCATTGGCCAAGGCAGCCAACACCAGCCGCGATTGCGTGCTCGTGAGCGCCATTCACCAACACGAAGCGCCCGTGGCTGATTTGGAAGCGCAACGCATTCTCGAGCGGCGCAAACTGAAGGGCAACATTTGTGATTTGAAGTTTCACGAAACCGCCGTGCAACGCGTGGCCGCCGCTGTGCGCACGGCATTGAAGAAACCGATCCCCATCACCCACCTCGGCACGGGGCAGGCGAAGGTGGAAAAGATCGCCTCCAACCGCCGCTACGTGCTGCCCGATGGAAAGGTGAGCTTTGGCCGCGGCAGCGCCAGCGGACGCAATGTACTGGCTGCCAACGCACCGGAGGGCGTCATCGATCCGTGGCTCAAGACGATTAGTTTTTGGAATGGCAACCAACCGATCGCCGCGCTTAGCGGTTATGCCACGCATCCGATGAGCTATTATCGCACCGGTGAAATTTCGGCAGACTTCCCCGGCATAGCTCGCGCGCGGCGGCAGAAGGATACGCCCGGTTGTTTGCAAATTTATTTCAGCGGCGCCAGTGGTAATGTGACCGCCGGCAAATACAACACCGGCGCGCGCGCCAACCGCGTGGTGCTGGCCAATCGTCTTTACGATGGCATGGCGGCGGCGTGGAAAGATACGAAGCGCCAGCCATTGACTCGAATTGAAATTCGGGTTGCGATTGCGAAGTTATCCCCGCGCAATCACAAGGGCTTCACTGAGGCGGATTATTTGGCCAAGCTCAAACCCGGCGTGGATCCGTGGCAGCAATGTCTGGCAGCGATGGGACTCAGTTGGCGGCGCCGATGCGATCGCGGGCAGCCGGTGGAGGTTCCGGTAGTTGATTTTGGCCCGGCGATGTTGTTGCTGTTGCCGGGCGAGAGTTACGTGGAGTTTCAATTGGCGGCGCAACGGATGCGGCCAAATGCTTTTGTGATGGTGGCCGGCTACGGCGAGGGCGGCACTGGCTATGTGCCCACGGCCAAACATTGGGCGGAAAAGGATTTCAATCTAAACGACTGGTGCTGGGTGCATCCGGGGGCGGAGGAGACACTGCTCAAAGCTATAACGCGCGGGATGCGGGAGGAAAAGTAAATCGCTAAGCCTCCGCATCGAGATTGCGGCGGGGTTGAGTTTTCAATCGGTCGATGGCCTGGAATTTGTGTTTTTGATCGGTGGTGATGATGAATATGCCGTCGATCCCGTCTTTACTTATGAAGGGGTGCAGCACTTTGAAGGGAAGCTTCACGGTGCGGTCGTCGGCTGCGGTGGCGATGACCCATCGGATGCGGCCGCGATAATAATTTTCCACTTGCTGGGTGGTGAGTCGGATGGAAACGGTGATGCGGATCATCTTTTAATTTAGCGCCATTGGCCGGTGAGGGTAAAGGCGGCCCCAAAATAGGGATTGGCG
>JAPKDK010000166.1 GCA_028872645.1 Verrucomicrobiota bacterium | reverse complement strand
CGCGGATTGCGCATCATTATTTTGAGCGGCAATCCGCACGACCAAATCACCGCCGAGGCCGAGATGCTCTGTCTCACCGGATTTTGCAATGGGCACGTCTACGGCCATACCGATGCAAATAATTTCACTAAACAAGCCGTACTCGAAAAATTAATGGCAGAGGAACTTTTCACGGGCGAAGCGTTTATTATGTTCGGCGATGGTGCGGCGGAGATTGAAGCCGCGCGAAACTTGGGTGGACTCGCCATCGCGGTGTGCAGTGACGAAAATGAAAACGGCTCCGGTCGCGTTGACGAAAATAAACGCGCCGTCCTGATCGAAACTGGAGCGAACGCAATCATTGCCGACTACCGTGAGCCCGAAACACTTTTACAAATTTTACTTGGCGAATGAAACCCATCGACCTCTCACAACTCAAAGTCTACCCCCTAGCAGAACGTGACAGTATGGCGGGCATCGAGGAAACCCTCATCGACCCGACCCACACACCCGCCGAGCTATCGCCCGCCAATCGCGTTCACGTCACCCGCTGCGCCGCTGACATTCGCGCCGCGCGAGAAAACGGCGCGAGCGTAATGTACATTTACGGCGCGCATCTCATCAAAAACGGCGCGCATTTGTTGATGGAAAAACTAATGGCCGACGGCTGGATAACCCACCTCGCCACCAACGGCGCGGGCGTCATCCACGATTGGGAATGGGCCCATCACGGCCGATCCACCGAATGCGTGCGCGCCAACGTCGCCACCGGCACCTTCGGCGCGTGGGAAGAAACCGGCCGCTGCCTCCACCTCGCCATTCTCGCGGGCGCGCTCAAGGACGAAGGCTTCGGCCAAAGCGTCGGCCGAATGATCGCCGAAGATGGCGTCACGCTGCCGACTCTTGCGGAATTGGAACGACAAACCAGCCCCGCCCACGCTGAACTTTTTCAGGCGATGCGCCAGCACAACCTCGCCGAAGGTCGCCACGAAATTTCCCACGAGTGGAAATCCTCCTCCGTGCTCGGCAATGCCTTCCGGCACGGCGTTTCGCTCACAGTGCATCCGGGCATTGGCTACGACATTATTTCCAATCATCCGATGTTCAATGGCGCGGCACTCGGCCGCGCGGCGGGAATGGACTTCGCAACCTTCGGCGGCGCGGTGGAAGGCCTCAATGACGGCGTGGTACTTTCGGTGGGCAGCGCCATAATGGGCCCGCAGGTTTTTGAAAAGAGCCTTTCCTGCGTGAACAATCTCCGGCTGCAAGCCAATCGCGACATCGTCCAAAATCATTCATTTTACGTCGTGGACATTCAAGACGGCGGCGGTTGGGATTGGACCATCGGCGAACCGCCCAAAGACAACCCCGCTTATTATCTGCGCTTCTGCAAAAGCTACGCGCGCATGGGCGGCGCGATGCATTACGCGCAGTGCGACAACATCGACTTTACGCACCACCTTTTGAACGAACTTTCAAAATAACTCGCGCGGATCCGTGTGAGACAAAAATGACGCCCCAACGATTCCAGGAAATCACCGGCCAATACCCATCACTTCGCATCGCGGTGGTCGGCGATTATAGTTGTGACCGGTATTTGGAAATTGATTCTTCAAAAAAAGGAACCTCCATCGAGACCGGCCTCCCCGTGCACAACGTCACCCACGTGCGCGCCCAACCCGGCGCGGCCGGGACGGTGTTGGCAAACCTTTCCGCCCTTGGCGTGGGAGAAGTGTGGCCAGTCGGCTTTTGCGGTTGCGATGGCGAAGGCTATGAACTCCAGCACGCGCTTGAGCAATTGCCCGGCGTGAAAATGGATTATTTTTTTAAGAGCAAAACGCAACGCACCTTCACCTATTGCAAACCGCTCGTGCTCGATCCCGGCCAACCCCCGCGCGAACTCAACCGACTCGACAGCAAAAATTGGCATCCGACACCCGAGGCGTTGCAGAAAAAACTCGCCGACGCCGTCCGCGCGCTCCCGGGGAAGGTGGACGCCTTCGTCATCCTCGACCAAGTCGATGAACCGGAAACCGGCGTGGTCACGAAAAACCTCCTCGCCGCCATTGATGAGATTAAAACCCGAACCCTCGTTATCGGCGACAGCCGCCGTGGCCTGAACAATTGGCCACACATTATTTACAAAATGAACGCTGACGAGCTAGCACGGTTCACTGATGGCGAAGCCAAGACCGCCGCTAGCGATTTGTCCAAAAAAATCAACAAGCCAGTGTTTGTAAGCGTGGCGGAAAATGGAATCCTTGGCGCGATTCCGAGTGGCGAGGTTGCCCATTCTCCCGCCCTGCCCGTGCGCGATGCCATCGATATCGTCGGCGCCGGCGATGCCGTCACTGCCAACCTTGCCACCGCGATTGCGACTGATGCAGCACTTGCCGAGGCATTGGAACTGGCCAACCTCGCCGCCTCAATCGTTATCCACAAACTGGGCACCACCGGCACGGCATCAGTGGCGGAGATGCAGGCTTGGTAGGGACACGCACAGCGCGACCCTACCATTTCCACCACTCCGATTCGGTGATGCGGGGCTTTTTGGTTTTCAAATCCAAGATGATGGCTTGGAGTTTTTTTTGTTTGGCGAATTTTAAGCCATGTTTGATTCCCACCACGCTGATGGCCGTGGCGTGGCTGTCGGATTGGGTGGAGGCTTCGGAGATGACGGTAACTTGCATCCGATGGGTGAGGCCGTAACCGGTGCGGGGGTCGACGATGTGGGAATAGCGGCGGCCGTTGATTTCGACGAATTGTTCGGTGTCGCCGGAGGTGGAGAGGGCTTGGTGTTTTAAATGGACGGTGCGAGGATAAAGGTTTCCGAATTGATCGACGTTGCGGATGAGGACGCGCCAGCCTTCGGGGTCACTCAACGGGGGGGAGCTGGTTAACAAATCTCCACTGGCAGCGACGAAGGCGCGATGGATGCAATTGGCCTTGAGAATTTCCATCGCTTCGTCCACGGCGTAGCCTTTGGCGATGCCGCCGAGGTCGAGTTGCATTTGGGGGGCGCGCAGCGTGACGGTGCGGTTGCGCCCGTTGAGTTTTATTTTTCCAAACCCGACACGGGGTTTCACAGCGGCGAGAGCTTCGGGGGTGGGGAGTTTTTGCTGTTTGCGAGCGATGCGCCAGAGGCGGATCATTGGGCCGGCGGTGATGTCAAATGCGCCATCGGTTTCACGGGCGAGGATTTGGGCGCGTTGGAGGATGTCGAAAAGCTCGCGACTGACTTTGATGGGTTGGCCGTGGGGTTTTTGGCAAAGGCGATTGAGTTCGCTGGTGGGGTCGTAGTCAGAGAAAATTGCGTTGAGGGCTTCGACACGGGCGTAGGTTTGGCGGGCGATGCGTTCGGCGGTGGGGCGATCTTTCGCATAAAACTTGAGATGAAAGTCCACGCCCATTTCTGGGTCCACATACTCGAAGCGTTGCCACGCGCTATCATCCGGCAAACTACAGCAGCCGCCGAACAGTAAAAATCCAAGCAAACAAAATAATACCCGCACGTCCGAAGGGTGCGGGTGTTGGGCGGATTGAGCAACTCGCTAAATGAGTTTCAAAAAACGCCGCCCCGTGAAGGGCGACGTTCGATGCGTTGAAACTTAGGAAATCAGGCGAAGGGATTCCAGATGCCGGGTTGAGGGACGGGGTACTTGCCGTCCTCACCCTTCATTGCCGGCGGATTGGAGTCGACAGTCCATTTGTCGATGCCGGGGCAGTAGTCGCGACCTTTGTTGAGAAGATCATCCCACTTGAGGAGGCGTCCCGAGTAGCAAGCCTCGCGGCCAAGGATAGCCGTGAAGGTTGCCTTGGCGCCGTACTCACCTTCGTTGTAGATATCGCCCTTCGCCAGAGACTCGATGAGGTCGTGTTGCTCCTGCTGGTGACCGCCGCCCTTGCCGGTGATGCGGATCGGATCGCCGTCGAATGGGTTGATCGACGAAGCCAGTTTGCAGGTGCCCTTGCTGCCGTGGGCGTACTCGCCGACCTGGCCAAAGGTCGCATTACCGTCAAGATGGCGAGCCTGACTGTACATCTTGTGGCCGTTGGCATAGGTGTACTCAACAAAGGTGTGGTCAAAAATCTGCGTCTTGGTGCGGTCGCCGTAGGTATTCCCCACTTTGCGCATCTCGCCGCCGCCCATTCCGTTTGCCATAACGGGGTAGCCCTGCATAACCCAGTTACCAACATCGAGGTTGTGAATGTGCTGTTCGCAAATCTGATCGCCGCTGGCCCAGATGAAATGATACCAGTTGTTGCACTGAAATGTCATTTCGGTTTGCTCGGGCGTGCGATCGCGATACCAAATCCCACGACCGTTCCAATAGACTCGCATCAGGTTGATATCACCAATCGCGCCGTCATGAAGTCGCTTGATGTTGTCAATATACCGCTCCTCGTGGCGACGTTGCAGTCCGATGCCCACCATAAGGTTTTTCTTCTTTGCCTCCTGAGTGGCTGCCAGCACACGCCGGACGCCCGGAGCGTCGGAAGCGACTGGCTTCTCACAAAAAATGTGCTTACCCGCTTTCACTGCGTACTCAAACTGCTGCGGCTTAAAGGCCGGCGGCGTTGCGATGACTACCAGATCCGCATCCGAGTCGATCGCCGCCTTGTAGCCATCGAGCCCGCCAAAGATCCTGTCCTCGGGAACGTCCACCCAATCATTAAACTGCTTTCTAAAACCGGCAACCTTGCCCTTTGCCTTCTCCATATTCACATCGGCCACGGCAACGAGCTTGGTGTTTCCCTTGGTGTTCCTGATCTGGCTCACGGCACCGCTGCCACGGCCGCCACAGCCCACGAGCGCCACGCTAATCGTGTCGCCAACGGCAGCGTGCGCCACGCGTTCGATCGGAATCTGGCTGAGCACCGCGCTCGCGGCGGCAAGTTTGGTTGAGGACTTTAGGAAATGACGGCGATTGATTTTGCTTTGAGGTTTTTTTTCCATGGCAATAAAAGGGTTGTTTGTTGGAGTTTCTGTCTGCGGAAAATTCTACCGTTTTGTTGGCAACTGTCCAGCCTCACTTGAAAAAATGTAACTGCTAGTCAAGCGGCACATCATATTCAACGCCATTGTTCCAGTACTCCTCCATTTCCACCTGAGTAGGCACTTTGAGCGGGCGAACAAGGCGCATACCCATAAAGGTGGCATCGGTAAGGTACCAAATACTCTTGGGCAGCTGCGGATCCTGTTGTTTCCAATTGGGACCAGAAAATATCCGGGACGAGCTGCGCATGGTGCTTTTTGGGAAATTAGGATGAAACGACCCACCCCTCGCCACGTGTGGATACGGTTTGGTGCCTTTCACCCAGGGGTCGATAAGGATGCTCTTCGAGGCTTTGTACGGCGCACCACCATCGAGCACCCACTCGAACACATTGCCGTGCATATCGTGCAAGCCCCACGGGTTTGGAGTTTTGAGGCTGATCTTGCGGTAGCCTATATCAAAAGTGACGGGGTCCAGCGTGTTGCCGCTGTTCCACGTTTTGGCGTTAAACGTGGCACGGTCGGACTCGTTGCCCCATGAAAACGCCGTGGTGGTACCCGCGCGGCAGGCATATTCCCATTCCGCCTCGGTGGGTAACCGATAAAAATGGCCGGTCTTGGCACTGAGCCATTGGCAGTATTTATTGGCCGCATGTTGCGTCATGGAGATGGCCGGGTGCTGCCCCGTACCCATTCCGAAATCCATGTTCACATAAGGCTTAGTGGGAGTGGCGACCGAATCGAGATAATACTCCGTCGTGCCTTTTTTTAGTTTTACGTTTTTCTCGTAGTACATGAACTTGTGATACTCATCCCAAGTGACCTCATGTTTGCCCATCCAGAAAGCCGACACAGTGACACGCCGTTGCGGGCCTTCATTTTCGTTGCGGCCCTTTTCGTCTGCGGGGCTGCCCATCAGGAAGGCGCCGCCCTTAATGGGAACCATCGTGAAATCAGATAACGTGTTCGGCACTTTATCCACGAACAACTCCATATCCCCCTCAGCCACCGGCTTGTGTTTGGCCATGATTTTGACGCGGATGGCATCGACAATTTTGCTTTCGTTTTCACCTTTGACGGTTTTTTTCTTGGGCGTAAGCTGCAAGCCATCTGGCCAAGTTGCACCTTGATCAATCCACAACGCAATCAGCGCGATCTCCTCTTTCGTGGGCCGCTGTTCCTTTTGCTTGGGCGGCATCACTTCCTCGTCATCTAAAGGCAAGGTCATGGATTCCCAAACCGTACTGCGTTCGTGATCGCCGGGCCGGATGCGCCGCCCTTTGATGGCCTTCTCTTTAAGGTCGAGTTGATAGCCGCCGCCGTGCTCTTCCGCTTCTCCCTCGCGATGGCAGCCCACGCAGTTGTACTCCAGGATCGGCTTGATCTGCTTCACGAAATCCACCTTAGCCAGCTCAGCGGGTTTGCCCGCATTGCCATCCGCTGGCTTATCCTCATTGGCCCCCGTGGCGCAGGCAATCAGCAACGCCAATCCAATCAATCCAAAAACGCGTAAAAACATGTGG
>JAPKDK010000165.1 GCA_028872645.1 Verrucomicrobiota bacterium | reverse complement strand
CCGTTCCCGTATCTGCCGAGTGGTCGGGTGATTGGGGAGTTGGTTTGAGTCGACCAATCAAAAAAGTTTTCGCATAACATAACCAATGGGTGATGGCACTTCATTTTGTCCGGGGCCGGTTTCACGGCGGTCTTTTTTGGAGATCGGCGGGACGGCTTGTGGGCTGGGGCTGGCTGGGTTACTGGAGGCGCGGGGGAAAAGCGCACCTCTTGGGCAGTCGGGCAAGGATACTTCGGTGATTTTCGTTTGGCTGCCAGGCGGGCCGCCGCACATGGAAATGTACGACTTGAAGCCGGAGGCGCCGAAGGAGTATCGCGGCGTGTTCATGCCGATTAAAACCAACGTGCCCGGCATCGAGGTTTGCGAGCTGTTTCCGCGTCACGCAAAGTGCGCGGACAAGTTTAATATCATCCGCTCCATTCATCACGAGTTCGCAGACCACGGCGGCGGGCACAAGCGGTTTTTAACAGGTCGCAAGCCGAAGGAGCCGACGGGGTTTGTGAACGACGCGCCGTGCGTGGGCTCGATGGCTTCGCACGCGCTGGAGGGTCGCCGCCGCACGGGCGGGTTGCCAAACTACATCGTGCTTGGTGATGGGCGCGTGAACAACGTGGACACCTTCAGCTTTGGCGCGTCGTACTTGGGCAACCACACGCATCCCTTCCGCATCTCGGCGGATCCGAGCAGCAAGAATTTCAAGGTGGACAACGTCTCGCTCGAGCGCGCCATGAGCGACCGGCTCAGCGACCGTGCCACGCTGCTCGGCGGCTTTGACAAAATGCGCCGCGACGTGGACGCCAGCGGCTTAGTTAGCAGCATGGACGTCTTCAACCAACGGGCGTTGTCTATGATGACCAGCGACACGGTGCGCGAGGCATTCGATTTGTCGAAAGAAAAAGACGCCGTGCGCGAACGGTTCAGCATGCACGAATGGGGCCAACGCGCCCTGCTCGCGCGGCGGCTGGTGGAGCGCGGCGTACCGTGGGTGACGGTAGTGATGGAGAATCCTTTCCGCGGCCCCGTCGCGCCCTTGACCGCTGGCGTTTACAATTGGGATTCGCACGCCGTCAACTGCCACATCTTCGAGGATGCCAAGGTGCGTTTCCCGCTGTACGACCAGGTCATCACCGCGATGATTGAGGATTTGTATGCGCGCGGGTTAAACAAACGAGTGCTACTCGTCGTCACCGGCGAATTCGGCCGCACGCCGCGCATCACCCATCGTGAAGGCACACGGACGAAAGTCAGCCAACCCGGCCGCGACCACTGGCCGCGCGCGATGAGCATGCTCGTTTCCGGCGGCGGCATGCGCACCGGCCAAGTCATTGGCGCCACCAACAAAAAAGGCGAGGAACCCATCGAGCGCGCCATGACACCCAACGACCTGTGGGCGACGGTGTACGAGCATCTTGGCGTGGATTACTCCATGGAGTTCCCCGACTTCGCCGGCCGCCCCATGCCGATGCTACCCTTCGGCGAGCCGATTCCGGAACTCAGGCCGATCGTCTAATCAGGCCACAAAAAAACGGCCTCGTGGGCCGTGGCGTCTTGGGGGTGGGTCAGTAAGTTAGGCGAGGGCGGCGAGCGCGGAGTTTCCCAATAAGTTGGCGTTGGCTTTCATTGCGAAACTGTAGGCGTTTTGGAGGTCGTTGATTTTTCCCACGGCCTCGAAGGGATCGTCGCCGGCGCGGCTCAAATCTTTGGCGATGCCGTCGGCCACGGGCTTCATGGGGTCATTCGCGGGGACTTCCTTGGCGGCGATTTGCGCGGCCACTGAGAACTGCCGGACAGCTTGCGAGGAGGAAAGATCGGTGCTCCGAACGGCTTCGGTCTGCTGCTCCTGTGCCGGAACGGGCGCAACGGCGCGCGCGCGCGTTTGCCGAGCCTGAATGGCCTGCAATGCGACACCTTGCGGTGAACCTATATTATCGACGTTGGGAGACACTTGCTTTGTTTACGGTTGGGTCAGTTGCGTCCTTGGTTTCTTTTACTTACCACAGGGTGGGCAAGCGCGCAAGTGGTTTTTTTCAAAAAACAACAGAAAAACTAACAATTGTACGTGTTCGGATGAAATAATACGTGTTCGGATGATTTCGTTTTCGGCACCTCACAACCCTTAACCAGCAACATCCAGAGCACCGGAACCAGCACAACAATCACAATAAAAATCAAAATTGAATTCCGAATGGACGTTAGTAAATCGTTGGTGCGATCGAGCCGGTGCACCACTTTTTCGTGATACCGCAGGTCGTCGATATCCATTGGCTCGGTTTCTTCCTCTATCACTTGGATCGTGTCGTCCCGCCCCAGCACGAGATATGCGATCACCACCAGCAAGACCACCACCAGCGTGATAATAAAAATCAGATCATCGTTCCCCGCGGCCAGCGATAGCAAATGCATCAGTAGATTATATTGGATTGGCTCGCTGCGCGCAAAAGTAAATAATCCCCGCCAATGGATCCACTCGAACCGCCAGCGTTACATCACGTGAAAGCCGCCTTCGGCTGGATTGAGCTGGGCAACGTGCCTGAGGCGCTGGCCGAGCTGGCCCGCATTCCCGTGGAGCTGCAATCCCTGCCCACCGTGCGGGCCGCCCGGCTCGATTGTCTCGTCGCCGCCAAGCATTGGGATGCCGCCGCCGCGCTGGCGGGCGTGTTATGCGCACTACATTCGGACGAGCCCGGCTTGTGGCTGCATTGGGCCTACGCCGCGCGCCGTTGCACCGGTGGCGGTATTGAACAGGCGCACGCAGTGCTCGCTCCGCGCGTGGAGCAGTTTCCCGACGAATGGCTGATCCCGTATAATGTAGCCTGTTATCTGTGCCAAATGAACCGGCTGGCCGAGGCACGGGGTTTGCTCGAGGTCGCCACCGCTGTCGGTGGCGATCGTGTGGAAGCCTTGGCCAAGAACGATGAAGACTTGGCACCGTTGCGGGATGAAACCGAAAAGTAAAAAATCACTTTTGCCTTTTTACTTCATCCAAAAACCGCTCCACATCCTCCGCCGTATTATACCCGTGCAATGCCATACGCAAGCGGCCGGCGTGATTCATCACGTGCACCTCGGCGGCTTCGAGCTGGGCGTGAAGGGTGTTGGGGTGTTCGGGCCGGATGGCGAGGATGCCACTGAAGTTACCCTCGCGCTGGGCGGCCATGGGCGGGTGGCCGAGGTCGCGCAGGGCGGTTTCCATTTGAGCAACGAGCGGATCGGCGTGCGTGGCGATGTGGGCCACGCCGATGTTTTCGAGATAGCGTAATGAAGCATTCAGCGCGTAAAGGGCGGCATAGTTGGGCATCCCCACGGAAAAGCTTTGCGCGCCGGTTTTGCGCACGGTGCGTTCAAAGCGGTCGGGTTCGAAGGCGTTTTCCAAATGAAACCAGCCGCCGGCGTGGGTGGTGATTTCATTTTCTCTTTTAGGAACGCCCACGATGCAGCCGCCGTGAATGCCGAGCACCCACTTGTGCGTGCTGGAAATGAGGATGTCAAAGTCGGTGCAATCCAATTCGATGCGGCCCAGTGCCTGCGTGATGTCGACCGCCACTTTTGCTTGGGGCGCGTGTTCGCGCACGGCGGCGATGAAGGGCGCCCAGTCGAGCCGGTGACCGTTGTAAAAACTCACCAGTGAAACCTGAACCAAGCACGTGCGATCATTGAGCAACGCCGTCAAATCATTGGCGTCCAACACTCCGTTCGTTGCTTTCCACAAGTTGACCCTTGGCGGCGTGGCGGCGTTGAGCCACGGCGTGGCGCCGGCGGGGAAATCCAAATCGGTGATCACCACTTCATCGTCCGGCCCGAGGTGCAGTGCGTTCGCCAGTAAATTGTACGCCTCGGAACTGCAAGAGCAGAATGACACTTCATCGGTTTGCAATCCCACCATCCGCGCGGCCACCTCGCGGCAGGATTCGAGCGTGGCGTTGTGCGCCTCGCGACCGCGCATACCGCGGGCTTTGTCGCGCGCGTATTGCGCCAGCGCCTTGGGCACGCATGCGGGCGGGATGCTCTCGGCGGCGGTGTTCAGATAGGCCATCCCGGCCAGCGCGGGAAAATCAGCAAGGCGGCTTTCGGTAGTCAGCATGCGCAAGTGTAACGACCGATCACTCCGGTCGCAACTCGTGGAGTTGATCCACTGGTGAATTTTCCAATCGCGTGATAGCCCCTCCGGGCCAGCGGGCTTCGATGCTTTTTATTTTTGAAACGTTGCCCAACCCAAAATGCAGCGTGGCTGGTTGCTGGGCGCGGAAAGAATCGCCGCTGATGATTTGTCGCGTGACTGCCCCACCATCGTAGCGCACCGTGATTTTTGCGCCCATGCAGCGGCCACGCAAGCGCACGCTCACCCAATGGCCGGTTTGCTTCATGGCGTTTCGCAGCACGTGCAGGGTGATGCCTGCGGGCATTTGCTCCGCCACGATGAGGTCGAGCCGGCCATCGCCGTCCACGTCCGCGCTCACTGCGCTGCGGCTGTCGAAGGCGTGGCCCAATCCCATCAGAAACCCCGCCTCCACAAAGGTGCCTTTGCCTTCGTTGAGAAAAAATGCGTTGTGCTCATTGCCGCACCATGATTGCCGCGCGGCTTCGTTTTGCTCGTGCAACATCATCAATGCCGGGTTTTTCTCTGAACTCCCACTATATATAGTGTGCCGCCAAAATGTGGAGTCGTGATCCGATTTTCCCTTTCGGGTGCGATGCCCATTGGCGACGAATAAATCCGCGTCGCCGTCATTATCAAAATCCATCGCCACGCAGCCGCTGCTCCAGCCCGTGCGCGCGAGTGCGGTCGGCGTGGCGGGATTGAGAAAGCGCCCGTCATTGAGCAGCAACTTGTTGCCCGTACTCATTCCCGCGCGCTGGCGGTTGTGTTCCGGAAAATCCGCTCGCCCCAGTCCCATCGCGGAGAGCCGCCGCGCGGCGGTGGAACTGCGCCCGGCGAGAAACACATCCGTGCGGCCGTTTCCGTTAAAATCCGCCAGCGCCAATCCTTGTCCGAACGCGTGCCGCTGCGCCGCGAGCGAGGGCGTGGCATCGGAGAACACGCCTTTGCCGTTGTTATAAAAAATATCGAGCCCCGCATATTCGCTGGCCATCACGAGGTCGTTATCAAAATCGCCATCGAGATCCACCAACGCCGAGGCTGTGACGCGTCGCCTGCGTTTGGCCGCGAGGCCGGCGGGCGCAGTGACTTCGCGAAAATTTCCTTTGCCATCGTTCATCAACAAATACGCCGGATGCCCGTCGTTGGCGTCCCAGTACGGCGTGGGCATTCGGCCGCCTTGACTGGCGGGACGGTTTTGCGTCACCCAAATATCGAGGTCCCCATCGCCGTCAATATCCCCCGCCGAACACGCCAGCGCGCGGCCCATTGGCGAGACGCGCACGGCCACCAAAAAAGGCGATGCATCAAATTCCCCTTTTGCGTTGCCGGGAATCCACAAAGGCGGTCGCTCGTGCGGCACCGCGAACAAATCCGCGTGGCCGTCCCCGTTCAAATCCGCCAACACCGCCGCCGTGCAGCCGATCGGCAAATATTTTGCCAACCGCGCCCCCACAAATTTTCCATCCCGCTGGCGGTAAATCCGATTGGCCCCCGCCGCGATAATCTCCGGCGTGCCATCTGCATCCAAATCCCGCACCAACAAAGGTAACGCCCCTGCACCCGCATCAATTTTCGTTAGCGATTCAAACACCGGCCCGCCCTTGCGGCGGGACACGTGCAGCCGCGTGACCACCAGCGCGTCGTCTTCGAGTTGCAATGCGCCTCTCGCTGTGGCGCGTTCGTTGTCCGAGCGGTGGGCGTGCAGGGTGAATTCAATTTGGCTCGCGGCCAGCAGCCGCCATTCCGCCCCCGCGATTTGCCAGCCTTCGGCTTTTAGGGCGGCCCACGTTGCGGTTGCGGATTCTCCGCGTGTGCCGCCAAAAAGTATTTCCTCAATCGCGTTCTCGTGCGAAACGCTTGCCAGCGCTTTCCCGAATTGAAACTGCACCGGCACTTTTGCCAAGGCTTGCCACGGATTGGCGGCGGTGGTGACGGGATCGGTCTGTTGACGGAACACAGCGAAACGCTTCAGTGATTGCACCTCACTCGCCCAAACCGTTTCGTCGCGTTTGCGGCGTTTGGTGTTGAGCGCTTCCACCACTGCCTGCAGCACGGGCGAAGGCTCTGTCCTCGCCAGCGCGCCATCCTTCCACGTGCGTGTGAGCACTAGTGAACCATTGGCGCGCCACTCGCGATGGCGGCCGTGTTTGCGGCCGTTGGCGTAGTGCAGTTCCAGTTGCGGTTGGCCGTCGGGATGAAAGTTAATGTAGCGCCCGTGCCACTGGCCTTTTTTGAAATTGGCTTCGATGGCGCGGGTGCCATCCGTACGCCATTCGCGGTGGGTGCCGTGGGGCCAGCCGTTTTCATAAAATTTCTCAATGGCCGGTTTTCCGTTTGGATGGCTGGAAACCGCGCGGCCGGAGAAGGGCTTGCGGCCGAGGCGCGTGTATATACGGCCATTGGCACGGCGCTCGAGGGTGCTCAAATGCACCTTGG
>JAPKDK010000164.1 GCA_028872645.1 Verrucomicrobiota bacterium | reverse complement strand
GCTTCAAAGATGCCGTAAGTGAAGGAGTGAAGCTTTTCAGTGGTTAACTTGGCTGACTTGAAATCCTGATGATCAATATTGTGCTTAAACTTGCCGTAGGGCTTATCGCGCAGCGGGTACTTTGCCTCTGGAGCATGATGGGCGACGATGGTTAGTCTACCATCCCTAACAAAAAAGGTATCCCCTTCGGCACCCAGATAAGCCTGGGATTCCCCGTTGCCGTGTCCGTATTGACCGATTTTGGGATCGTCCATCGCCACCCATTTTTTTCGGTCGAGCTTGGTGCCAGTAAATTCCTCCTGCCAAACCAACCTGTAGGACTTGTCGGAGTGATGGACATCACCCAAAGCCGGGAACTTTTTGTCTGCGCCTGCAATCCAAACCGGCAAAGCCAAAACCAGACAGGCGCAAAATAAAACTCTATTTTCTGCCACGTAAAAATGCCTCACGTTTATCTGCCCATTTTACACTGCGATCAAAAATGGCCCCGTACTGAGAATAATCATGATAAGGTACTGAATTCTTTTTCCAGTGATTAACGGCCTGATCGTAGGTTTGGCGCATGGCTTGCAAAGCCTCCTTAGCATCACTATCACCGATCACGTTACTCAATTCCAACCGGTCCTTGGCTAAGTGATAAAGTTCATCCGTCGCCTCTAGGTCACCCTCGGCATACGGCCAGTACACGTATTTCCAATCCTTGGTGACTACTGAGAAACTGTGAACTGCCTTGGGTCCCCATACATTGGTGAGCGGCAATGCTTTGTGAGTTTGGGCCTTCGGATCGTTGTAGAGCTTAAGCAGACTCTTGCCGTCCATATTCTTTGGCACCGACAATCCGGCCAGTTCCAGAATCGTCGGAGCAAAGTCCACATTGCCGGTTAACGACGCACAACGCAGGCGTTTTCCGCTGTTGGCGTGGCGCGGATCAAATATCAATAGCGGTACACGCGATGCCTCCTCGTACGGCAACACCTTTGAGCCGTAACCGTGCGAGCCACAGAGGAAACCGTTATCGGAGGTGTAAATAATCACCGTGTTATCGGCCACGCCGTGTTTATTGAGTGCATCACGAACCATACCCACCGCCACATCAATCGCGTAGATCTGCTGATGGTATTTCGCCATCACTCCATCGTAATCCTTATCGTAATTCCAGCTTTCAAAACGCTCATGTTGACGCCCCATGGTGCTTTGCTTGGAAAAATGTTTACCGGCCTGACGGCCATAGTTAGCCGGCTTTGAAAATTTCTTGCCGGCATACACGTGATCAAACTTCGGATCCGGTTGCACCGGTCGGTGTGGTGCCTTGAAACTGATGGACAAACAAAACGGGGAATCACTCTTCGCCATGTCGGCAATAAAATCCTGACTGAAAGCCCCATAAGACAAGGTTGCGTGCGGCCACTTCTTTGCATACGCCTTCATCGACGTATTTTGTGCGGTCCTGAAACTCGTCTGGCCTGGGCCGCCACCCCAGCGGTCAAAATCATCTTCTGGCAGCCACTTACTCTTGCCGCCTGGCTGCTTGCTTACCTCGAACCCAAATTTGCCCGCAAAACCCGTTCGATATCCCGCCTTGCGCAGTAGCACCGGATAACTCCGCCGCCAATTTACCTCCACCATCGTGCCATGCTCGAAGTTGCAACCGGTTTTGTACTCAAACATCCCCGTCATAATATTAGCCCGGCTCGCCATGCAAATGGCTGTGGTGTCGTAATGGCAATCGAAGATCATTCCATCCGCACCCAATCGATCGAGGTTGGGTGTCTTCACGTCGGGTGCGCCATAGCAACCCATGGTACGCACAGCCTGATCATCAGAAAGCAGGAAGACGATGTTGGGGCGCGTATCCTTCGCTTGAAGTGCAACCACTACCCAAAGCAGACAACTGAAATAAAGAAACCGCATACCCATTTGTGAAACCAAAAGGAGGGTTAGGTCAATCCTTGAGCTGCCATTCAAGGCGTTTAAAGACGGGTTTGGGCCCCTGCCAGGGATTAGCAGCGATAACCTTTGGCTTCACTCCGGGTTTACGGCTACGAATCTCGTACTTGGCGCAAATGGCCAGTTGATCGACCTGTTTCCAATCCTTAGGGGCCGCATTGTCACTCACACATTTAAAATCATGTAGATCAAGCATCACTGTTTCCACTGCCCCTCCTTTGACCCGTACTTCAGCCACATATTCGCGCTGCTTGCCGCGATAGTTGCGCCACACATTTTCCTTGAGAACAAACGCCAGAAGATTGGGCTTTTCACTCTGCAGGGTGAGGGCAAGCTTGGCTCCGTCAGGCCCGCGCCATTTGGGATCTGTCAACTTGCGTGTCCAGTGCTGCCACAGAGGACGATGATGGCCATTAATGGTAAACCAATCGTGGAAGCTACGATTGAAGTCATCAATCACTCGCTCCGACCCGCCTACAGCTTTCACGCCTGCGGCCTTCAACGCTGCTGGTTTGGCTTCGTGAAAGAGCGAACTGACACAAACTTCATCCGACGCCGCGTTGCGTGGCAAAGCTGCGGGCTTTGGCAATTGGTAGTACACGTTGGCGAAGGCAAACAGCGGCTGATTCAAATCCATCAGCGGCAACTTGGCTGACCATGTGTTACCGTTTTGCTTTGCTTGCGCATCACGCCAGAACCGCGAACGGGCGTCCGGATCGACCGAGTAATATATCTCCACCCCCTTAACAGGCAGCCCTTTGGCAGGCACAACACGCAAAACTGGAACAGGTTTGAGGTCCAGCTCACTTGACGGAGTTGCCGGCAACTTCAACCCACCTTTAAGGTGCTGGTCCAGCCACAGGATACGGGCCACTTGTTGTTCCGGATTGAAGCGATGATTGAAATGCGGTGCGAAAACAAATCTTTGTGGCACCGTTTTATTCACCCGAGCACCGGTCGCGTAGGTGGCATCCATCTGGCCATGAAAATCGTTACTCGCACCCAAATGCAAAAGTGGCGCAGTAATCCTCGGAGCGTAAAATTGATACCCCATGGTACGGCGAAACAGCTCAAGATCCCCTTTTACGTTCCTAATTTGCGGCGGCAAACCGTAACTGGAATAGGTACGAAAACCCGAACCCCCTACTGAAGGTGAAGCCACCTTCACGCGCCCATCCGAACCGGCCACATACATGGTGAGGTTACCCCCCATCGAATGTCCACGAATACCCAACCGTTTACCATCCACCTCAGGTTGTTTTTCCAAAAATGTTAAACCGCGTCGGCAACCTATGATGATCAGAAACCAATTACAGTTACGCGGTGACTCCATCGGGTCCAAAAACTTCTCACCTGGCAACACATTGAAATAACCCGGCACATTATTCTGGGTGGGATCCACTGCTCCCCAATCGGTATTGGCTTCACCCGGTTTGGCCCCTTCCATGGGTTTCCCTCCCCAGTTCACTGACAAAGCACCGTATCCTTGAGAAGCGTGGAATTTAACCAAAGTTAAGTTGGCTCTTTGACCGCCTCCATGCATGTGCAACACCCCAGGCAAATTCTTTGCGTTTTTAGGGAATGCATAGAAGGCAGACATCCACGCCGGTTTACTTTTGAAACTACCGATGTAATAGCGCAGATAACGAATCACCACTCCATCCTCCTCCCATTCCCGGACCAACTGAGTTTTTAATGGTTCAGCACTGGGATCATAGTCCTTCCACAAATCCTCCACCGTTTGAGGCACCTTATCCTTTAAGGAAGGCAACGAGTCCGCGGCGGACAGTAATCCGGGTAGGCTGATAAAAATAATCGATAAGAATCTCAAAGCCTCTTCGGGTTAAAGGGTGTAGTTGGCACTTTGCCGCTAGCTTTCTTTTCGAGTTTTTTTCGCAATATTTGCATCACGGTCTTGGTCTCATCATCAGGTTTGAGAGCGAGGTTATTGAATTCCAATGGGTCGGCGGCGTGGTCATAGAGCTCCACTCCGGATTTACCTTCAGCCCAATCGGTATAGCGCCAGCGCTCGGTGCGGATGCTGCGGCCCATGACCGGTTTGGGCAGACGTTTGTCGGCGGGGCGCAGCACTTGGGTGATGGCGGTGCCGTTCCATTTGAGCAATGGATTTTCCAGCAAAGGACGCAAGCTGCGGCCTTCGAGAGCTTTGGGGGGCTTGAGTCCGGCGAGGTCGGTGAGGGTTGGATAAATATCCACGAATTCCACAATGCGCGCGCAAGCGGTGCCATTGCCTTTTGCGTTGGGGGCGCGAATGATCAACGGTGTGCGCGCGGATTGTTCGAAGAGTGTGCGCTTCTGCCAAATGCCGTTGTGCTCGCCGAGGTGATAACCATGGTCGCTCCACAAAACGACGATGGTGTTGTCCGCCAAACCCAACCGCTCCAGCGCCGTCATCAGCCGCCCGACTTGCGCGTCCACAAACGAAATGGTCGCGTAGTACGCCTGCAACGCCTTGCGGCAGGTCAGTTCATCCAAGCTATAATGCGGCACGGGATTATTGTGCGCGAACGCCGCGGTGGGGATGTCCTCACGATCACCCTTGGGCGCGTACGGCAGCCGCATGTCCTTGAGCGGATACATCGCAAAATATTTCTTGGGTGCCACATACGGCGTGTGCGGCCGGAAAAATCCCACGCCCAAAAAGAACGGCTTGCCGATTTTTCGGCGCACGGCCATCAGCTTGATCGCCTCGGTGGTAATCATCCCATCGGTCTGCTCCTCATCCGCGCCTTCCGCCGCCAGCCAACTCAGCGCGCCGCTGATTTTGCGATGTGGCTCGGCGTTGAAGATGAGTCCCTCGTCCGTTTTGTCGCGGCCCTTCGGGTTCACGGTTTTCTGCCAACTCGGCGGATCATCAAACCCATCCGTGCCAATACTCGCGGGCACGTTGTAATGATAAATTTTCCCCACGCGCCCCGCCCACCAGCCATTCCGCATGAAGGTTTGTGAAAGCGTCACCGCTCTGGGCACCTCATCACGAAAGTGCCGGTCGAGATCATAAACCTTGATCGTGTCCGGCCGCAGCCCCGTCATCACACTCGCCCGCGTCGGGTTGCACAGCGGCAGTTGATTGTACGCGCGATCAAACCGCACACCACTGACTGCGAGCCGGTCGATGTGTGGCGTTTTGGCGATGAGATTTCCATAGCACCGCAACGCCGGCGCAAGGTCGTCGATGGCAATGAACAGGACATTCGGTTTGGTTGCGCTCCAACCAACGCTGACAAAACCCAGGCAGAGGATGACGGTGAAAATTCTCATGGCGGGTGAGCATCATCCTGACTTCGCTCCGCCGTTGCAAGGAAAAGGAATCAGGTCGACATTCGAACGTACATTTGGCGGCTATCCTAGCTCAAGCGATCACAGAACGTCGTCGTCCAGCCACATGCCGTGGAAGCCGTTGGGCACGCGCTGGGGAATCAGGACGCGGGCGATGACAGCTTTCTTGAAAGCGCGGCAGTCGATAATCGCTATCTCACTTCGTCGTTCAGCATGGTCGTAGATGAATGAAATCAAATATCCGTCGTCTTCGTTCTTGCCGTTCTTCCGGCGAACAAATACGCCTTCTCCACATTCACGATTTTTGCCCAAGTTATGCCGCTCGTTCCTTTCCTTGGCGAAATCAAACTTCACCAGAGAGTTGAACCCCAACTGGGCATCCCCGCCGGATAGGCCATATCCGTAGCGATTTTTTGCTCCGGCAAGTCGATCTTCGATACGTGGGAATTCGCAATCAAAGTCGTCCAAAGCCCCTTCAGTCATCTTGCCTGTTTTGAGGTTGAGTTGCCAGCGATAGGCGACCGGCCGGTTTTCCTTTGCGATCTCCGCGCCCTTGTCGTTCAGTGCTTTTGGATTAAAGGATACGACGTCCGGAAAACTTGGATAACGGCAGCCATACAGGTTCACTTCGCCGCCGTCCTCAAAAGCGTTGAAGACATGAACGCCGAAACCAGGCTTGATCTCGAACCAGCGAACCTTGTCGCCCGTGGCGTGACGCTACAGGACACCGATCCTCGCCCCAAACTTGGGTTCCCACTTGTACAGTGGGTCGCCGCGCATCAACCCCGCTGAATCCAACACAAAGGGCGCGTCGAGAAACAGGGTGAATTTCCTGGTGATGGCCAGGTCGTGCATCATCACGGGCCGGGGCAGTTTGATCTCCGTTGTGTGGATGATTTTGCCTTTGCGATCAGCAACGCTGTAAACCAAATTCGGCTGAAAAGGTGCGACCGCATAGGCGTGAAACATCATCTCACCGGTCTTGGGTCGACCTTCGGATGAGCCGTGCACGGGTGCTTCAGCGCGGCACCGGCCTTCAGGAAGGAACGGCGCGAGGCGGCACCGGATTTCGCGTGGAGAGAATGCGTCGCTTTACAAACCAACCTCCACCGCCCCAGCTGCCGCCTTCGCTTTCGCGCGCGCTTCGTCGATGGATTCCCCGCGGGCGATGGCCACGCCCATGCGGCGTTTGCCTTTGACGTGAGGTTTGCCGAAGAGGCGAAGTTGCGTGTCGGGTGCGGCAAGGGCGGCGTTGAGATTTCCAAAACTGACGTGGTCGCTTTCGCCTTCAACGAGGATGACCGCGCTGGCGCTGGGGCCGTGTTGAGTGATGTTCGGAATGGGCAGGC
>JAPKDK010000163.1 GCA_028872645.1 Verrucomicrobiota bacterium | reverse complement strand
ATGCAAAGTCGCCCAACCTCGACGGGCTGGCGGCCAAGGGGATGATGTACCTCAACTGCTGGTCTACCGCTCCGGTGTGTGCACCGGCACGCACCACGCTGATTAGCGGACTGTACCCGCCCAGTACCGGGGCCGAGCACATGCGTAGCAACACTCAGTTGCCTTCGCGTTTCAAGATGTATCCGCAGTATCTACGCGCGGCTGGCTATTACTGTACCAACAACTCAAAGGAGGACTTCAACCTCGCCAAGCCTGGGCAGGTGTGGGATGTGGGCGGCCGCCAGTCGCACTGGAAAAACCGTCCGGAAGGTAAGCCGTTCTTCGCGATCTTCAACCATACCATTAGTCATGAAAGTCAGATCCGGAATACGATTCCGGCGGCGAATGTGATTCATGACCCGAAGCAGGTGCGGGTGCCGGCGTATCATCCGGACACGCCGGAGGTGCGGAAGGATTGGGCGCAGTATTATGATCGAATCACGATGATGGACGCGCGGGCGGGGCAAAACCTAAAGGAGCTTGCCGAGGCCGGCTTGGCGGAAGACACAATTATCTTTTACTACGGCGATCATGGTTCGGGCATGCCACGCAGCAAGCGCTGGCCTTACAACTCAGGCCTTAGGGTTCCGCTCATTCTTTACGTGCCTGAGAAGTGGCGTCACCTGGCGCCAAAGGACTACAAGCCCGGCGGCAAGACCGATCGGCTGGTGGGCTTTATTGATTTTGCTCCAACATTACTCAGTATCGCTGGCATTAAGCCGCCCAAACATTTGCAGGGTTATTCTTTCATGGGGAAATATGCTGCGCCAGAGCAACCTTACATCTACGGATTCCGTGGGCGCATGGATGAGCGCTATGACATGGTGCGTGTGGTGCGTGATAAGCGCTACATCTACATTCGCAACTACATGCCGCACAAAATTTACGGACAGTACATCTCCTACATGTTTAAGACCCCGACCACGCAGGTATGGCACGACCTGTATCATGCCGGCAAACTCAACGCCGTGCAGTCAAAATTCTGGCAGACCAAGCCCTCTGAGGAACTCTATGACCTGGCGAGTGATCGGGATGAAGTCAACAACCTCGCCGATTCCAAGAAACATGCGGACATATTAAAGCGCCTGCGCAATGCTCAGCAGGCCTTGGCGGTAAAGATTCGTGACGTTGGTTTCCTGCCCGAAGGGGAAATCCATAGCCGCAGCGGCGATGGCGCTCCATATGACATGGGCCATAACGACAAGGCCTATCCCATGGAGCGAGTTATGAATGCGGCTGAGATTGCCTCAATGAAAAGCGAACCGGCCGGGAGAGAATTGGCGAAGTTAATCACGGACAAGGACAGCGCGGTGCGCTATTGGGCCGCGATGGGCTACCTGATCCGCGGCGAAAAAGCCGTGGCGGCAGGCCGCGAACAGCTGCTAGAGGCGTTGAATGACAAATCCACCGCTGTGGTTTGTGTTGCGGCGGAGGCCTTGGGCCGTTATGGCAAGGGCAAGGATCAATCTACCGCCATCGATACCCTGGTGAAACACGCTGATGTGTCGAAGAATTCCGTCTTCACCTCCATGCTTGCGCTCAACGCGCTGGACTACGTGGATGACAACGCTAAGCGCCACATCGCCACCATCAAGGTTCTCCCCACCAAGGGCAAAATTACTCCTGCACGCATGGGGAGCTATGTACCCAATCTCATCAGCAAGACTGCCGCTGATTTGGGCGTAAAAGTGGAATCCAATCCAAAACGCCCCCGCAAAAATCGGAAGTAGACTTGTTAGGTTTATTTCTCAACCTAATCAGAGCCTTATTTTCTTCCAATAAAAAGATGCGTCTAGGTAATGTGGGCGCCCTTGGTTTCCACGTAGACCGCGTACAGTGATTGGCTGGCGGTCATGAACAGTCGGTTGCGTTTGGTTCCACCAAAGCAGACATTACTGCAGATCTCCGGCAATAGGATTTGCCCGATGCGCTTGCCTTGCTTGGGTTCAAAAATGTGCACGCCGTCATAACCCGCACCCACCCAGCCGGCACTCGACCAGATGTTACCGTCTTCATCACACCGAATCCCATCCGCCTGACCTGCCTTTACGACCTTTTGCACCAAACCATTGGCATCCTTTTCTTCCATTTCCAGGTCCATGCTCGCAAAGACTTTGCCGTTCTTAAGGCTGGTACTGTTGGCTACATCCCAGACCTTTATTTCTTTTTTGGCTTCAGGGTAGTGCGATGAACCGGTATCGGCTACATAGAGTTTCTTGTAATCAGGGCTGAAACAGAGTCCATTGGGTTTGAATATTTCATCCGTCACTTGGGTGAGTTTGCCGGATTGGCCGTCGATGCGGTAAACCGCTTCTTTTTGTATAGGCTGCACAGTGCCTGTTTTGGCCTTGTTGCCTTCATAATTCATGAGGCTGCCGTAGCCCGGATCCGTAAACCAAATGCCGCCATCCGGATGCACCACTGCATCATTAGGGGCGTTGAATTGTTTGCCGCCAAACTTGTCAGCCAAAACGGTAATCTTGCCGTTGTACTCGTAACGCACCACGCGGCGGTTACCATGCTCGCAGGAAATCTGGCGGCCTTTATAGTCAAACGTGTTTCCATTGCTGTTGCCGCTGGGATGGCGAAACTTGCTGACATGGCCATCTTCCTCCAGCCAGCGCATCTGGATATTGTTCGGAATATCGCTCCACAGAAGATATTTCCCCACACCATTCCACGCTGGCCCCTCGGCCCAGAGCATATCGGGGTTCGTGTACAGTCGGCGGATGGGCGTATTGCCGAGTTTGTATTTTGCAAACAACGGATCCAGCACCAGCACATCCGGCTCGGGATAGCGCGTGGGGGTTTTGCCGGACCAATCGCGCGGCGTGCCCTTCTTGGCAATGGCCGTGCAGCCCAGGCCCGCCAGCGTGGCCGTGGCCAAAAACGCGCGGCGATTAAATCCATTGGATTTCGTAGAGACCTTCGGAATGTGTTTTGTTTTCATAAAAATATCGGGTCGCCCAAAGCGTGGGCCGACGACGACGCGCGCGCAAGAAAAAGAACTAGGGCGAAAAGGGGAGACAGGGAGCGCCGAAGGCGCGCGATCGCTACTCACCCAGCGCTAAATTGTTGTTAGTGAAAATCCTTTATTTCCCATGATTCGGCAAGTCGGTTGCCAACCTCCGCATATTTCGCTTTCCGATTTTCATCCTCCCATCGTTACCCAAAAAAGCTCGCGCATTTTCGTCGTTTCCCGAACCATTCACTGCTGCGATGAATGTTGCCATAGGCCAAAAAATTGCTTTCCCGCGCATGATGCGGGTGCGGCAGGTGTTTGAGGAGACGCCGCCGGTGGACATCGCGGCCGCCGTGGCCGCGGGGATGGACGCGGTGCGTGGTGACCTTAAGCCGGGGTTGCGCGTGGCGGTGGCAGTGGGCAGTCGCGGCATTACGAATCTTTCGGAAATAGTCGGGGCGGTTATCGGCCAGTTGAAGGATGCCGGGTGCGAGCCGTACATTGTGCCGGCGATGGGCAGCCACGGCGGGGCGTCGCCGGAGGGGCAGACGGAATTGCTCGACGAATACGGCGTCACCGAGGCCGCGATGGGCGCGCCGATTCACGCGTCGCTGGAGGTGGAGCACCTCGGCCACACGCCGGAGGGGTACGATGGATTTTTTGCGCGCGAGGCGTTGGCGGCCGATGCCATCGTGCCCATCAACCGCGTGAAGCTGCACACGGACTTCGGCCCGCCGTTGGGCAGTGGCCTGTTAAAAATGCTCGTGGTAGGCCTCGGCAAACAAGTTGGTGCGGAGACCTTTCATCGCGCGGTCAGTCGCCATGGCTACGAGCCGATGCTGCGCAGCCTCAGCCGGCTCATTCGCGAAAAGGCGCCCGTGCTTTTTGGCGTGGGCATTGTGGAGAATAGTCGGCACCAAACCGCGCGCATCGCCATCGTGCCCGCCGCCGAGATGGAGCCGCGCGAGGAGGAGCTTCTCGCCGAGGCCAAGCGGTTGATGCCGTTGCTGCCCTTTGACGATGTGGACATTCTCGTCATCGACCGCATCGGCAAAAACATCAGCGGCAGCGGCATGGACCCCAACGTCACCGGCCGCAACGGGCACGGCTACAACAGCCACCTGCGCGACCGCGTGGGCATCCACCCGGACATCCGCCGCATCTTTGTGCGCAATCTCACGCCGCAATCGCACGGCAACGCCACCGGCATCGGCATGGCCGACGTGACCACCCAGCGCCTCGTCGACCAAATCGACCATCCCGTCACCGACATCAACGTGCAGACCTCGAACATTTTCCAAGCCAGCAAAGTGCCCATGACCTTCGCCACCGACCACGACGCGATGTCGCTCCTGCTGCACTCCCTCGTCATCTCGGACACGACAAAAGCCAAAGTCATTCGCATTGCCAACACCCTCGATTTAAACGAAGTGGAAGTCTCCGAAACTTACGCCGCCGAAGTCGCCGCCCGCGGCAACTTGGAGTCAGTCAAAGGCGCAGCAGACTGGCCCATCAATGACGACGGTAATTTGGACGACTTGCTTTAGCCCTTCGCCTTCGCCGCCATTTTGCTAAGGCGGAGGTGTCCGTCGTGGTGGGCGGTGACGAAGTGCATTTTGTCGGGGGCGAGGTGGAGGTCGCGGCAGGTGTCTTTCATCTTGAGTTTGTGGAACTCATTTTCTCCGTCGGGCTTCCAGAAATAAATCTGGCCGCCGCTGGAGCCGCCGGCACCGGCGATGACCATTCCGTCGGGATGCAGCGCGATGCCCCAGGCGACGCCGCGGAAGGTGGCCTTCGCCAAATGTTGCATGAGGTTTTTGCCATTCTTCCAGTCGAGCATGACCACCGCGGGATTGCCGATGCCCGCGAAGGCGTTAGTCACCTTGGTGATGCCGCCGATGGCAAGTTGCGTGCCGTCGGCCTTGAAGAGCATCGAGCGCGCGCCGCCGATGTCAGCCTTGAAGGTCTTGTCGTAGTTGTGCATTTTCTCGGCCTTGAGCCTGCGCTCGAGTTTGCCGGTGGCAATTTCCCAGTCGAAAATATTGCACTTCAAATCCGAGCTGGCAAGTTGCCTGCCATTGGGATGAAACGCGATGTTGTACACGGGCGACTCGTAGCCCTTCAACGTGTGCACGAGTTTGCCGTCGGCGAAAGACCACAGCTTGATGAGCCGGTCGTTGCCACCGGTGGCGATGATCGCGCCATTGGGGCTAACGGCGACGGCCTTCACCCAGCCGTGATGAGCGTCGATGGCGCGCGTGGGTTTATCGCCGTCGATGAGCCACCAAAGCAGCCGTCCGTCGTAGCCGCCGGTGAGCATCGTATTGCCGTCGGGCGAAAACGCAATCGCGCGCACCCACGCATCGGTGCCCTTGAGCTGCACCTTCTTGCCTGTGGCCGGTTCCCAGCGCCATAGGTGGTAAATCCTGAGCGCCGGAAAAAACAAACCGCCCTTTCGGCTCGTACCGGCACGAGATGAGCGGGCTGCCAATCTTCAACTCCTTCACCACATGCGTCTTCGGCGCATCGAGCGTCGTCGCAGTTTTGGGTGCATCTGCCATGGGTGGGTAGTTTGGACTGTTGCGGGAAACTGGCAATTCATTTCACCACAGAGACACGGAAGGCACAGAGAGAAACCAGCGGCCTTGCGAGGCCGATTCATTCCTTTGACAAATCTCGGTGTTCTCTGTGGTGATTTTTTCAGTGCAAACACAGCGTTGCGCGTCCAAACTTTCCCGTCCGTTGTGAATGACTGGTCTAAAATCATCGCCGCCGCCGGTTTAGTGCTGGCTGGTTGTGCCTCGCCGCAGAGTGAAGCCCCGCGGACCGAGGCTCCGCACTGGGCATTCCAGCCCATCCGCGACCCCCAACCGCCGCGTGTTCAAAACGTAGCGTGGGTGCAAAATCCCATCGACCAGTTCATCCTCGCCAAGCTCGAGGCCGCCGATCTCCAGCCCGCGCCGAGCGCGCCGAATCACGTGCTGAACCGGCGCGCCCATTTCGCGCTCACCGGGCTGCCACCAAAATCTAATTCTGAACTTCGCATTCCGCATTCCGAATGGGTGAACCGGTTGCTGAAATCTCCGCGCTATGGCGAGCATTGGGCGCGGCATTGGCTCGATGTCGCGCGTTACGCGGACAACAAGGGCTACGTTTTTTTTGAGGAAAAGAAATTCCCGTGGGCGTGGACGTATCGCGACTACGTTATCCGCGCGTTGAATGAGGACAAGTCGTTTGCCCAATTCATTATTGAGCAGCTCGCCGCCGACAAGCTTGATCTCGGTGAGGATAAAACGCCGCTGACCGCGCTGGGTTTTCTCACGCTCGGGGCGCGGTTTTCCGGCAACATCCACGACATACTCGACGACCGCATTGACGTGACCACACGTGGGTTGATGGGGTTGACGGTTTCCTGCGCGCGCTGCCACGACCACAAGTACGACCCCATTCCGACGGCGGATTATTATTCGTTGTACGGCGTGTTCCGCAGTGCGTCGGAGCCGACGCTGCAGCCGACATTCGGGCCTGCGGCCGATACCGAAGAGAGGCGCGCGTTTGACACGGAGATGAAAAACCGGCTGAAGGTGCTGAATGATTTCGTGGCCAAGACGCGC
>JAPKDK010000162.1 GCA_028872645.1 Verrucomicrobiota bacterium | reverse complement strand
CACTCTGGGCGGTGTTGGCTTCACTCTGGGCGGTGTTGGCTTCACTCTGGGCGGTGTTGGCTTCACTCTGGGCGGTTTGGGCGGGATGACTCTTGGCGGTTGCACGACTGGCTTTACTGGCGGACGCGGCGGAGTCACTTGGGTGTGCCGTACGGCACTGGGCTGATTGATGTTCGGCTTGGTTTGAGGTGGCGCGGGCGGGTTGAGTAAATTTTCCAGTTCACTGGGGGCAATCATACTGAGCACGGCCGGCACCTTTTCCGGTTGGGTCACGAGAAATGCCGCGCCCAAAATCAGCACGGCCACCAGCAGCAGGTGCAGACCCACGGACAGGAAAAAACATTTTTTGAGTAATCGGGTCATCGGTTGTCCTCCTTGGTTCGCAGCGAGAATTGGGTCAGCCCATTTTTCACGCAGGCATCAATCACCGCATAAGTGTCTTTGTTCACGCCCTGTTGATCGGCGCGGATGTACACGATAGTTTTTGGATTGTCCGTGTGCGCCTGAATCAAGGCGGCCTCGAGTTGGGCAAGATTCATCGGCTTGCGGTCAAACAGATATTGGCCGTCGCGGCTGATTTCCACGGTGCGCACGTCGCTGCGATCGATGGCCACATCGGTGGAGCCGCCTTCGGGCAATTCCAGATTCATCCCCTGTTCGAGCAGCGGAGTGGCGATGACAAAAATAATCAGCAACACAAACGCGAGATCCAACATCGGCGTCACGTTCAAGTCGGCGAGGGTTACCAACGGATTGCGTTTGGAAAAGCGCCTCACGATTGGGCCTCCGTTTCCGGCGGCAGCAGATCCCGCTGTACATCATTGGCATCATCAAATTCCACTTTGGTTTCATCCGCCGCTGCTGGCGCAATTGGGTTGGGCTCGGGCTGTGACTGTGGCTTGGGCTCCACTCGGATTTCCGGCTCGGCGGCCATTGTTTTGAGAGGTTCGCGGGCGTTTACGGGCACATCCTGCAAATATTCCGCCTCGATTTTGGCGGCCAATTCCTGCGCAAAATTATCCATCTCCACCGTGGCCACGCGCAAATTATGCACCAACCAGTTGTAGCCAAACATCGACGGGATGGCCACGAGCAGCCCTGCCACAGTGGTCGCCAACGCCGCCGCCACGCCGGGTGCCACGGTGGTGAGTGAGGCATTGCCCACTTGCGCGGCGCGACTGAACACTTCCATCACGCCCCATACCGTGCCTAGCAACCCCATAAAGGGCGCGCCGCTCACGGCGATGGCGAGCAGGATTAGGCCCGACTCCAGCGCCACGGATTCCCGTGCCACCGAGCTTTCGATTAAGCCCTTGATGTGTTCCATTGATTTCAACGACACGTAACGGTGCCGGTTACCCTCCTTGTCGCGCAACCTTTCCTCCAGAGCCATGCAGCCCTCCTGATAGACGTTAAAGAGCGGACAACCCTCCGCTGAAATGCGGCGCTCGAACATCGCGAGCACGCGTTTTTGGCCGCGAAATTCGCTGTCGAAATATCGGTTATATTTACGGGCGCGCCGAAGCTGCCACGCCTTGGTGGCCATCACCGCCCAGGCACAGGTGGAGAACAGGACGAGGACGACGATGATCGCCAATCCCGGTCCTTCCAACTGTTCCCAAACATATTGAAACGTGGGCTTGGGCACGACGGGAGCCGAGCCAGCCGCAGCTAGTAATTGTAATGTGTTCACGCCTTACCTCCTTGAAAAGGCAACTTCCTTAGTTCCGACTATTTACCAAAAATCGGAGTTTTTGTCAACTTTTTAGGGGCATTCCTCCAAACACAAACAAAATGGCCCATACGCGCCGGGAGTCAAACAGAGGATATCAACAGGGTGTGAATCAATCACACAAAAACACCAAACAACTCAACGGTGGAAAATTGAATTCCGCGGACCACGGTTGACTATGCCACGGGGTTTCCTCCGAATGGACGCCGCCGTGATTGCCGAGGTTGGCGCCGCCGTAATGTTCGGAATCGCTGTTGAGCGCCTCGCGCCACCAACCCGCGCACGGGAGGCCGATGCGATAGCCTGCGTGCGAGGCGTTGCCGAGATTGAGCAGCACCAACGCTTGGCGCGAGCAATCGGGAGTTTGCCGTACGAAGCTGGCCACTCCGGCGGCGTGGTCGGCGTGGTCAATCCAGTAGAAGCCTCCCTCCGAATAATCGCCCGCCCACAGCGCGGGCTCGTCTCGGTAAAGATGGTTGAGGTCCGCCACCCATTGTTGCAAACCGACGTGCAATTCGTTTTCTTCCAACAACTCCCACGGCACTTCAGCATCTTCGTTCCACTCCGTGCGCTGGCCGATTTCGCCGCCCATAAAGAGAAGTGGTTTGCCGGGGAACAGCCATTGATAGCCGAAGAGCAAACGCATATTTGCAATAGGTTCCGCGTCCGCGCCGGGCATACGGCCGATGAGTGAGCGCTTTTCGTGCACCACTTCGTCGTGCGAAAGCGGGAGTAAATAACTTTCCTGATCGCGGTACAGCGAGGCGAAGGTAAACTTATCCTGTTGTGCGGCGCGTTGCGCGGGTTTTTTTTGGAAGAACTTGAGCGTGTCGTGCATCCAACCCATATCCCACTTGAACGTGAAGCCAAGGCCGCCGGCGCTCGTATCGCGGGTGACCCCCGGCCACGCGGTAGATTCCTCGGCCATCGTGACCACGCCGGGGAATTCGCTGTGCACCACGTGGTTGGTGTGACGCAGCAACTCCACCGCTTCGAGGTTTTGATTGCCGCCGTGGATATTCGGCGTCCACTCGCCTTTCTTGCGCGAGTAATCGAGGTGCAACATCGACGCCACCGCGTCCACGCGCAAGCCGTCCACGTGAAACACATCGCACCAAAAGCGCGCGTTGGCGGCGATGAAATTCTTAACCTCGGGTCGGCCATAATTAAACACCGCCGTGCCCCAATCCGGATGCTCGCCGCGCTCGGGATCCGGATGCTCAAAAAGTGGCGTGCCATCGAAACGCATCAGCGCCCAGTCGTCCTTCGGAAAATGCGCGGGCACCCAATCGATGAACACGCCAATGCCCGCTTCGTGCAGAGTGTTGACGAGAAACTGAAAATCCTCCGGCGTACCGTAGCGACTGCTCGGCGCGTAAAATCCCGTAACTTGATAACCCCACGAAGGATAATACGCGTGCTCGCTCACCGGCAAAAATTCCACGTGCGTGAATCCCATTTTGCGAAGATAATCCACCAAGCGCGGCGCCAACTCGCGGTAATTGTACGACTCGCCCTCCGCCTTTTTCCGCCACGAACCGAGGTGCATTTCGTAAATACTCATCGGCTGCGAACGCGGTTCGGACTCTTCACGTTGGCGAATCCAATCCGCGTCGTTCCACGCAAAGTGGCTGTTATCCCACACAATCGAAGCGGTCTTGGGCGCAATTTCGAAGAACAATCCGAAGGGATCGGTCTTCTCCTGCAGCTCGCCTTCGGTGGTTAATATTTGGAATTTATAATGACTGCCCACCCCACAACCCGGCGCGAAGAGTTCCCACACTCCCGATTGCCCCAGCATCCGCATCGGATGATGCCGACCATCCCAGCCGTTGAAATCGCCCACCACGCTGACGCGCTGCGCGTTGGGCGCCCACACCGCGAAACTCGTGCCGTGCACGCCATCGATGCAGCGCGGATGCGCGCCGAGCTTTTCGTAAATGCGCCGCTCATCGCCACGGTTGAACAAATATAAATCGTTATCGCTGATGGTCGGCAAAAACGAAAACGCATCGCGCGTGCGCCATTGCTCGCCGCTACCCCACGTGATGGCGAGATCGTACGCGTAAATGTCATTCTCTTCTTCCAGCGTACCCTCGAACAAATCCGACTCGCCCACGCGCCGCAGCGCGATGACCGGCTTGAACGGCTCGTGCACCGGCACCGCCACCACTCCCTTCGCCAGCGGTAACAGCGCGCGCACCACCACGCCGCCGCCCTCAAGCTGATGCATCCCCAGCAACTCGTGCGGCGAGGCGTGCCGACCGTGCGTGATCGCTTCAAACTCAGCTTCGGAAATAATCATTCCGCAGAAATACGTTGGAGTTGTTCGCGCAAGAGGCTTATGTCGCCTTCAGTCCACACGACTTGATCGGCGCGCTCGATTTTTTCAGTCACCTCCATTTGAGCCGCGATGCGCGCGGCGATTTGGGCATCGTCCCATTCCCGAGCGCGGAGGCGTTCGCGTTGAGTATTACCCGTGCATGCCACGCAAATGACCGAATCAAATTCAGTTTCCGCCCCCACTTCAAACAACAACGGAATCACCACCACACCCAACGGCACATTATCTGCGCGCCAAGTTTCCATCTGTGCCAACCAACGCTCCCGCACGCGGGGATGGATGATAGCCTCAAGTTTTTCACGTGCGGCGTCATTACCAAAAATGTGCGCGGCCATTTTCGCGCGATCAAGTTGGCCTTTGGCATCCAGAAATTCCGCGCCAAAAATTTCAGCAATATCCGCCAAGGCCGGTTCGCCGACAGCCACCACTTTGCGCGCGAGGTCATCGGAATCCACCCCCGGCACGCCCTGCTCGCGGAGCAGTTTGGCGACGGTGGATTTGCCCATCCCCACCCCGCCGGTGATGCCGATGACGCGCGTGCTCATGAGGCGAGGTTGAGGTTCTGCACAATTTGAACCGTCGCGCGCGATTTGTTGAGCGTATAAAAATGCAACCCCTCCACGCCATTGGCAATGAGATCGGCGCACTGCCGCGTGGCGTAATCGACGCCAAACTCCGCCACCGCTGCGTCGTCATCACCCAACTTCGCGAGCGTTTCCGTAATCTCCGGTGTGAGCTTCGAGCCGCACATTTCGGTAAACCGCTGGATTTGGCCGCCACTTAAAATAGGAATGATCCCCGCCAAAATCGGCTGCGTCACCCCACGCGCACGCAGAAAATCACGGAACGCATAAAAATCCGCGTTATCAAAAAAGAGCTGAGTGATCACAAAATCCGCGCCGCAATCGACCTTCGCTTGGAGTCGTTGCCAATCCACCTCGCGCCCCTCCGTGCACGCAATATGCCCCTCGGGAAACCCGGCCACGCCGATGGTGAAGTTGTTGTGATCGTGCACGTAGCTAACGAGTTCGTGCGAAAACTCAAAGCCGCCTTCCGGTTTCACAAAATTTTCCTGCCCCGGCGGCGGATCACCACGCAGCGCAAGGATGTTACGAATATCACGCTGGTGGGCTTCCTCGAGAAACTCGCCGATGTCCTCGCGGGTGGATCCCACGCAAGTAAGATGCGCCATCGTGGGCACCCCCTGATCGCGCTGGAGCGTTTCCACGATATCGAGCGTCTTTTCTCGCGTACTGCCGCCCGCGCCATAAGTCACAGAAAAAAACGCCGGATCAATCGCCTTCAATCGCGGCGCAATCTTCCCAAGCAAAGTCGCTTCGCCAGCGGGAGTTTTTGCAGGAAAAAACTCACACGAGACAACCGGTCGGCCAGCCTCCGCAGACTCACGAAGAATATCGCGAATATATCGCATCGGCGTGATAATGAAGAAAAGCAGCCCCCGCGGCAAGCCGCCAACTGATTAGCCGCCGATGGCGCTCATGGTTCGATCGGGTTGTTCGAAGTCGGTTTCTCCGATGTGGTGGCGAGGTTCTTTTTTTAGGACGACGGCTTGGAGCCATTGGATGATGTCGGTGTCCGTGGCGTTGCTGCGGAGGAGGGGTTTGAGGTCGTGCTCGTGCAGGCTGAAAAGGCAGGTGCGGATTTTGCCATCGGCGGTGAGGCGCAGGCGATTGCATTGGCCGCAGAAGGGTTCACTGACGGGGCTGATAAGGCCGATCTCGCCCTGCCCTTCTTTGGAGTTTTTGAACCGCCAGCGGGTGGCGGTGGCGGCGGCGTGTTCCATCCCGGCGGGTTCGAGATCGAAGGCGGCTTGGAGGCGTTCGCGGATTTCGCGACCGGTGACGACGTGTTCGCGTTGCCACGCGCGGCCGGAATCGAGTGGCATAAATTCAATGAAGCGCATCGTGAGCGCCTCGTCACGCGCGAATTGGGCGAGTGCTTCGATTTCGTGATCGTTGAGGTCGCGAATGATCACGGCATTGACTTTGACAGGTGCGAAGCCCAATTCCCGCGCGCGGGTGATGGCGGCGAGCAATTCGCCGAGGCCATCGCGGCCGGTGAGTTTTTTGAAATTATCGCGGTCGAGCGAATCGAGGCTGAAGGTCACTCGGCGCAGGCCGGCGTCGCGCAGGGCTTCGGCGTGTTTATCAAAATGAAATCCGTTGGTGGTGAGGGCGAGGTCGTCGATGCCCTCCAATTCGGAGAGCTGGCGCACGAGCTCGGGCACGGCGCGGCGCAGGAGGGGCTCGCCGCCGGTGAGGCGGAGCTTGGTGATGCCCAAGCCGGTGGCAATGCGGGCAACGCGGGTGATTTCTTCGTACGTGAGAAAGTGGGAGCGTGGCTTCCACTCGTGCTGAATGGGCTGCGGCGCTTCGGTGGAGTCAGTCGATTTACGGCGATAAAAATCCGCTGCCGCTTCGGTCTCGGGAAGACAATAGAGGCAGCGGAAATTGCAGCGGTCGGTGATGCTAATGCGCAGGTCACGCATATGGCGGCCTAAGCCATCGACCAATTCTTTCGATTCGCTCACTTACTCTCGGTGCCTGGCGCGGGTGCCTCGGGTACGGTCGGT
>JAPKDK010000161.1 GCA_028872645.1 Verrucomicrobiota bacterium | reverse complement strand
CTCGCGCGGTGGTTGGTGGATCCGAAGCATCCGCTCACCGCACGCGTCACCGTCAATCGAATGTGGCAGCATTACTTCGGCATGGGCCTCGTGAAGACGAGCGAAAACTTTGGCGTGCAAGGAGAGTTGCCGAGCCATCCAGCGTTGCTCGATTGGTTGGCCACGGAATTTATCCGCCGCAACTGGGACCAGAAAACGATGCACAAACTCATCGTGACCAGCGCGACCTATCGTCAAGCGTCAGGTACGTCGGCGGACTTGCTGCGGCGCGACCCCGAAAACCGACTGCTTGCCCACGGCCCGCGCAAGCGGCTTTCGCCTTACGCCATTCGCGACGCGGCATTGTTCACCAGCGGTTTGATGAACGAAAAAATCGGCGGCCCATCAGTGAAGCCCTACATGCCGCCGGGCATTTGGCGCAGCATTTCCAACGCCACCTACAAACAGGACAAGGGCGACAAGCTCTATCGGCGTGGCATGTACACGTACTGGCGCCGCACCGTGCCGCCGCCAACGATGATGGCCTTCAACGCCGCCGCGCGCGAAATTTGCACGGTGCGCACGGACCTCACCACCACGCCGTTGCAAGCGCTCACGATGATGAACAACAAAACCTACGTTGAAGCCGCCCGCTTCCTCGCCGAACGGATGATGAAAACCGCCGGCTTGAAACCGCGCCAACGCGTGGCCGAAGCCTTCCGCGCCGTGACCAGCCGCGCACCACTCAAAGGCGAGCTGGATTTGTTGATGGCCGACTTCGCTTTTTACAAAAACAATTTTACAAAACATCCTGACGGCGCAACTAAGCTCCTCGCCGTCGGCGAAAAACCGCGCAACGCCAAACTAAATGCCGTCGAGCTCGCTGCTTACGCGCTAGTGGCCAACACTCTCCTAAATCTCGACGAAGCAATTATGCAAAACTAAACCCGCCATGAACCCTCTAACCGAATTTCACACCCAACAAACCCGCCGCGCGTTTTTGGAGCGCAGTACGCTGGGACTCGGCGGCATTGCGCTGGGGTCGTTGCTGAATGGCGCGCCCGAGCGCGCGGGCCGCAATGCCATCGGGGGAATGAATGGACTGCCGCATTTTACGCCGAAGGTGAAGCGTGTAATTTATTTATTCCAATCGGGCGGGCCATCGCAGATGGATATGTTTGATTACAAACCGGAGCTGGCCAAGCGCTTTGGCGAAGAGGTTCCGGAATCCATATATCCCGCTGAGCGCAAGACGACGATGACCTCCGGCCAAAAATCGTTTCCCTGCGCGCCAACGAGTTTGAAGTTTTCCCAGCACGGCCAGGCGGGCACGTGGCTTAGCGCGCCACTGAAGCATTTGGCCAAACAAATTGATGACGTTTGCGTGATCAAAAGCATGTTCACCGAAGCCATAAATCACGACCCGGCGGCGACCTTGTTTCAGACCGGCTCAGTCATCCCCGGCCGGCCGAGCATGGGCGCGTGGGTGAGCTACGGGCTCGGGAGCGAGAACGCCAATCTCCCGGCCTTCGTGGCGATGACTTCTAATGGCACGGCTAAACAAGGCCAACCTTTGTACGACCGCCTTTGGGGCGCGGGCTTTTTGCCGGGACGTTTTCAAGGCGTAAAATTTCGCGGACAGGGTGATCCCATTTTGGATTTGTATAATCCCGCCGGCGTCACACGTGCGCAACGCCGCCGCATGCTTGATGCGTTGAACAAACTCAACCAAGACCAAGCCAGCCGGTTCAACGACCCTGCCATCGCCACGCGCATTGCGCAGTACGAACTGGCATTTCGTATGCAGATGAGCGTGCCCGAACTCATCGATACCAAGAGCGAACCCAAGAGCGTACTCGATATGTACGGCCCCGACGCCACCAAACCCGGCCGCTACGCCTACAATTGTTTGCTAGCACGCCGTTTGGCTGAGCGCGGCGTGCGGTTCATCCAGCTTTATCATCGCGGATGGGATGCCCACGGTAATGCCCCCAAAGGCGTGGCCGAGCAATGCCGCGATACCGATCAGGGCACCGCCGCGCTCCTGCGCGATCTCAAACAACGCGGCATGCTCGATGACACGCTCGTTGTTTGGGGCGGCGAATTCGGCCGCACGATTTATTGTCAGGGCAAACTCACCAAACAAAATTACGGTCGCGATCATCACCCGAATTGCTTCACTTACTGGCTCGCCGGCGGCGGCGTAAAGGGTGGCATCACTTACGGCGAGACCGACGACTACAGCGTAAACGTCACCGAAAAACCCGTACACGTACATGACCTGCAAGCCACCATTTTGCATCAGCTCGGAATCCACCATGAACGCCTCACCTACCGGTACCAAGGCCGCTACTTCCGCCTTACCGATGTGCACGGCAAAGTGGTGAAGGATGTGCTGAGTTAAAAAAAGATTAACATGAAAAATAAACTCATCCTCATATTAGCGGTGGCGCTGACGTCATCGAATTTCTGTTTTGCAGCTAATGATTACGCCGTGGTGGTCTCGAAGGCGACTCATGCGGACAAGAATTGGAAACCGGTGGTTACCGCGTTGGTAAAAAAGCACGGGGCGAAGGTCATCGAATTCGAGGGCGACGTCACCGGTGTGCTCGGCAAACTGCGTGGGCAGTTTCCGCGCTACACGTGTTTTGTCGCCACGCCCAAGGAGGCGACGGGGGAGTTTGTGGCGCGCGTGCATCAGCTCACGCGGCAGCTCGATGACGATCCGTATACGGACACGTTTTGGGGCGTGCTTACCGGCCACAGCGCGGCCAACGCGCTGGCCATCGCCAAGCACGCCAAACCGCTCACGGTACGTAAAGTAGCGTCGGGCACGGAGATTGCGCTGGAATGTGTCACCGAAGGACTGTGGTATGATGAATTGGTGAAGAATAAGTTCGTACGCAAAAAAGCCGGCGGCAAAGCCGAACAACTGCGCGGGCCTGATGACACCACCGAGGCCTTCGCCAAAGTGCTGGCGGATTACGAGCCGGATTTGTTCATCACCTCCGGCCACGCCACTGAGGGCGGCTGGCAGATTGGATTTCGTTATCGAAATGGATTTTTAAAATCGAAGGATGGTCAAATGTTTGGCGTGGACACGCAGCGCAAACGTTTTGAAATCAAGTCCACGAATCCCAAGGTGTACCTGCCAATCGGGAATTGTTTGATGGGTAACATCAACGGCCCCGACGCGATGGCGCTGGCGTGGATGAATGATGTGAGCGTGATGCAAATGATCGGCTACACCAAGCCCACGTGGTTCGGCTATCAAGGCTGGGGCGTGCTGGATTATTACGTGGAACAGCCTGGCCGCTACACGCTCACCGAGGCGTTCTTCGCCAACAACCACGCGCTCATCCATCGACTCGGCGATTCCTCCACACCCGCGCGCGACAAACAGGGACTGCAGTTCGACCGCGATGTGGTGGCGTTTTATGGCGACCCTAAGTGGTCTGCCAAGCTCGCCCCCGGCAAGCTCCGCTACAGCCAAACCTTTACCCAAGAAGGCGACACCTTCATCCTCAAAATCAAACCCAACCTCGGCGTAAAAAGTTTCGACACCGTCAACAATAACGGATCCCAACGCGGTGGACGTCCCTTCGTGGCCTTTTTCCCACAACGAATCACCCAAGCCGAACTCATCGAGGGTGCTGAACTGAGCCCAGTCATCACTGACGATTTCGTGCTCATCCCACGACCTTCCAAATGCGATCCCAAGCACGTGTATCGCGTTAAATTCCGTGCGAAGTTTTTGAAATGATACGAAAAATCCTTCCTGTATTATTGGCACTCGTTCCGGTTTCCGCATTGGCTGCGGATCGGCCCAACATCCTGTTTTTGTTTTCGGACGATCACGCGGTTAAATCCATTTCGGCTTATGGCGGGCCGTTGGTGAAAGTGGCCCCGACGCCTCACATTGACCGACTGGCGAAAGAGGGGGCGGTGTTTCTCAATTCGTTTTGCGCGAATTCCATTTGCGGGCCGTCGCGCGCGACGATTCTCACGGGCAAACACAGCCACAAAAACGGATTCATGCGCAACACGGGCAAGGGGTTTGACCAAAGTCAATGGACGGTGGCCAAGGCGTTGCAAGCGGGCGGGTATCAGACAGCGGTGATCGGCAAGTGGCACCTCAAGACTCGGCCAGCGGGGTTTGACCATTGGGAAATATTTCCCGGCCAAGGCAATTATTATAATCCTGTGTTTATCCAAATGGACGGCAAGAGCAAACGCTTCGAGGGCTACGCGACAGACTTGACGACGGACAAGGCCATCGCGTGGTTGGAAAGTCGCAAGGGCGAGGATGAGTCAAAGCCGTTTTTTCTGATGTGCCAGCACAAGGCACCGCATCGGACGTTTGCACCGGCGTTGCGGCATTTGGATGCGTTTCAGGAAGTCACGATCCCCGAGCCGGCGAACTTGTTTGATGACTATAAAAACCGCAGCTACACGCTGTCGAAAAATGAAATGGAAATCGACCGCCACTTCGACTGGGCGTATGACGCGAAGGTGCGCAAGAATGAGCGCGGCGCGGTGAAGCTGCCCAAGCCCGACCGCTACGGCACGCCGGAGTACAACCGGATGACGCCCGCGCAAAAGGCAAAGTGGGACGCGCATTTCGCTCCGCGCAATCAGGCATTCCTCGCGGAGTTTGACGGTGGAAAAATGAGCCACAAGGATTTGGTGCGCTGGAAGTATCGGCGTTATATGCGCAACTATCTCGGCACGGTGAAGGCGGTGGACGACAGCGTGGGCCGGATGCTTAAGTATCTCGACGACCACGACCTCGCGAAAAACACAATCGTCATTTACTCATCCGATCAGGGATTTTTCCTGGGCGAACACGGCTGGTACGACAAGCGTTGGATGTTCGAGGAATCCTTCCGCATGCCCTTCATCGCGCGCTGGCCCGGCGTGATTGCGCCCGGCTCGCGGCCATCTCAGCTCATCCAAAACATCGACTACGCTCCCACCTTTTTGGAAATCGCCGGCCTCAAGCCTCCTGCCGAAGTGCAGGGTCGCTCCTTGATGCCGCTCTTTCGCGGGAAAGCCAAAGGCTGGCGCAAGTCGCTGTACTACGCCTATTATGAATTCGGCGAACACGCCGTGCCCCAACACTTCGGCGTGCGCACCGCGCGCCACAAGCTAATGTATTTCCCGCGCAGCAAGGAATGGAATCTATTCGATTTGAAAACTGACCCAAACGAAATGAAAAGCGTCCACGCCGAGCACGACTACGCCAAGATGCGGCGGGAGTTGACGAAGGAATTTCATCGACTCCGCAAACAATACGACGCCCCGGCGTTTCCCGAACAATCCGAAAAATGAAAAAGTACATCCTCATCCTCACGCTCGTCTTCGGCGGAAACTTGCTTGGTAAAAACCAACAGACAAATGTGTTATTCCTGATTTGTGATGACCTCAATTGTGATGTTGGGAGTTACGGGCATCCGCAGGTGCGGACGCCGAACATCGCTCGCTTGGCCAAGCGCGGGGTGCGGTTTGAGCGGGCGTATTGCCAGTACCCGTTGTGCGGGCCGAGCCGGGCTTCGTTTATGACGGGGCTATATCCCGTTCAATCGCTAATCCATCGCAACGCGAATTTATGAGTGATTTTTCGGTTGTTTTAAGGGGTTTTCTAAACTGCTGTACAGTTATCAACAGTATAAAACACCTGTGAACTGGGACAAATGCGGGACACGATTGAACTTGAAATTGGAATTACGAAAACAATCTGTCTGCGCTAATACGTCACCGTTCTGACCGCCTCAAACGGCAGGCACGCCCCCCCCGTTTATTGCTTGCCACGAAAAGGTTGCTCAAACGACCGGTCATCATTTTTAAATGGTTGTTCAAACGCCCGCCGCTATCGTCGGATTTTTTGGGGTTGATCGCTGGCCCGGATTCCTCCCTCCCGGCTCATTCCAAACTGACGTGGTATTAGGAGAGCCTTTATCTTCCGGCTCATCAGGAAATATTCCACCCCAAATCTTTTCGCCACCCGCGGTAAAAAATCCAGTAATTATGGCAATCCCAACAACTCCTGCGAAAACCCCAAGCGTTTTCATTTTCCCGGAATCTGGAACATCGGTAGTCACAGCCAGGCGCCCTGGTAAACACGGGCCATTGGTAAACGAAAAAATATGGTGGATCCACTCCGCCCCTTGAAAGCTCATGACGAAGGGGCCGGCAAACTTTACAGCCCGTATGGTGCCGTATACATCACGCAGCTTCACCAGATGCTCAGTCTGCACCTTGGCCAAGGATTCAGGCGCATTTCCATCGGCCATCGCCCGCTCATAAAAGTCCTTCATAAACGGTATCGTCTGCTTGTCATCCACCGGCCACAACGTCATCAAGAGATTTTGCGCTCCCCCCCTGGATAAATGCCCGGCGCAGGCCCAATACCCCTTCGCCTGAACGCGCTTCACCACGTTCCGTTTCACATGCGGACAAGGGTCACCAGCCACGTGCCTTTAAGAGCCAACACACTCGCCTCAGCCGCCGTCAGGATGCCGTCATTATGGGGTGGGCGGCAAAAGGAATTTCCTAGCAATAAAAGCAGCAAAGGAAAGAATGGCTTTATCTTGCTATTTCTGGCGGAACGCAGGGGAGGCGGCAATATTGGCCAGCAGGTCGCCCAACTTGTAGCCGTTGGCTTTTGATTGGGCCAGCAGGGCATTCACCAGTTTCTCGT
>JAPKDK010000160.1 GCA_028872645.1 Verrucomicrobiota bacterium | reverse complement strand
CGGGAGATGACTTCGTCGAGGTTGAGCAACATACTGGCGACGATCGTCCACGCGGCGTGCTCGGCGGCGTTGAGGGATTCATCGCGCTTGGATTCGCCCGCGGCCAACAATTTGGCGGCAGCTTCGGGGTTCTTTTTATAATGCTCGAATTCTTCATTGAACGCGCTGGAAAGAATTTGTGACACGAGCGCTTTCGGCGCGCGCGCCGCGACAACTCGATAACCAAACGCAACGCGTTCGGCTGGCGACTTGCCGCCTTCTTTCATCATTCGCTCAGCCAAATGCCGTGAAGCTTCGACAAACTGTGGGTCATTCAACGTGGCCAATGCTTGCAGAGGCGTGTTGGTGCGCGGGCGTTCGACGAGGCATTTCTCGCGCGTGGGCGCATCGAAAATCGTCATCGTGGGCGCGGGCGCGGAGCGTTTCCAGTAGGTGTACATACTGCGCCGATAGAGTCCCTCGCCTTTGTCCTGCTGGAAACGCACGTTGCCGCCGAGGCTCACTTCGTTCCAAAGTCCACGCGGCTGGTAGGGCTTTACGCTGGGCCCGCCGATCTTGCGCACGAGCAATCCACTAACAGCGAGTGCGTTGTCGCGCACAAACTCGCCCTGCAACCGAAAGCGCGGGCCGCGCGCCAAGAGAGCGTTGGAGCGATCTTGGGCGAACAACTCACGCGTGATGCGCGATGATTGCCGATACGTGGCGCTCATTACCATTTGCTTGAGTGTGCGTTTGATGTCCCAGCCGTGCTGCACAAAATCCGTGGCCAGCCAATCTAGCAACTCCGGATGGGTCGGCCAATCGCCCTGCGTGCCCATATCCGAAACTGTTTTCACAAGGCCTTTGCCGAAGAGCAGCGACCAATATCGGTTCACCGCCACGCGGGCAGTTAGCGGATGGTCCGCGCGCGTGAGCCACTGCGCGAGGCCGAGACGATTTTTTGGCGCGCCTTTGGGCAGCGGCGGAAGAAACGCCGGCACGTTTGGCTTGATGACTTCGTCCTTGCGCGGATGCGAATAATGGCCGCGTTCCAGAATGTAAGTGGGCCGCATTTTTCCTTGGTCGCCCATAATCATTGAGGTGATTTTAGTTTTGGTTAACGCCGTCAGTTCGCTTTGCGCCTTTTGTTTTTCAGCGGTCAGTGTTCCATAATTTTTATCGATGTTATTGAGGTAATGATCCTCAAGCGCGACTTTTTGTTTGGCGTTTCGTTTGTCTGGCGCAATGGCGAGGATGGGTGAGACGGGATCATTCCCCGCCAACGCAGCTACTTCGGCGGCGGTGAGGGCGCGTTCGTAAAGGCGCACGTCATCGATTTCGATATTATTGGCTTGAGCGGAATTGGAGCGGCGGCCGATGCGGAAATCAACGGGGGTTTGAATCGTGCCGCTTAATCCATCCGCCTCGATGTTGTGCGCGAGGCGTTTGCCGTTCAAATAAACCCGCGTGCCGCTCGCTTTGCCTGAGCCATCGTAGGTGATGAAAATATGCGACCACTGCTTGGCTTTGGCTTTTTCTTTACCAACCACTTTTACTGCGTTACCGGGCCAAGTGTTGATAATGTGCGTTCCAGGCGCGCCTTGTTGCAGCCAAATATCAAACCCCCGAAAGGCATTGCCCTCATTCATTTTGCTGAAAATCGCGCCATTGGCATTGGCCGCGTCGGGCTTTACCCAGCAACCATAACTGAATGGCTCATTCCATTCTGGCGGCGTGATGCCCTTCACATTGACGAAGCCATTCTTCACCACACGCAATGCGCCGCTGAATTTTCCGGTGCTCGCTTGTGCGCCGCCTTCCAGTTTGGCGGTGGTTTTTTTGCTCACCAATTCAGCCGTAATCCGCCCTTTGAATTGATCTAAGGGCAAATGCGCAAATAACCCTTCCGGTTCCAGCGGCTGCTTTAGATTTTTGAGAGCAGCGGCGATAGTCCATTTTTCAATGTCCGGCTGAGCTGATTTTTTGCGGGCAGCAAGTTTTGTGTTGGCCAATTTAACGCGGGCTTGGGCGGCATCGTGCAGTTTTTGTTGGTCATCGGAAACCACATTCACCATCGGCGGCGCATTGCCGCCGCGGGATTGTTTGCCGCTGTCGGCGTTGTTATTAAAAAATGCAAAGAATTGATAATATTCTTTGTGCGAAATGGGGTCGTACTTGTGGCTGTGGCATTGGGCGCATTCCACGCTGAGGCCGAGCCAAACATTGCCGGTGGTTTTTACGCGGTCCACCACATATTCCACACGATATTCCTCGACGATGAGGCCGCCCTCATCGGTAGTGCCGTGGTTGCGATTGAAACCAGTGGCTACTTTTTGCGCCACAGTCGCATTCGGGAGCAAGTCGCCGGCAATTTGTTCGATGGTAAAATTCTTGAAGGATTTGTTTGTGTCGTAAGCGTTAATTACCCAATCGCGCCAAGGCCACATCGTGCGCGGGCCGTCGGCGTGATGCACGCTGCTGTCGCCATAACGGGCGACATCCATCCAGTGCAGCGTCATTCGCTCGGCGTATGCCTTGGAGGCAAGCAGACGGTCGACGACTTTTTCGTATGCCTTGGGGCTCTTGTCATTCAGGAACGCCTCCACTTCGGGCAAGTTCGGCGGCAAGCCGGTGAGATCAAAAGTCACGCGCCGAATAAGAATTGCCTTCGCCGCTTCCGGCGAAGGCTTGAGTCCGTTGGCATTGAGTTGGTCGGCAACGAACCGGTCGATCGGGTTGTGGCCCCATTTGGATTTTGATTGGGGCAGGGCAGGGGGCTTCGGCGCGATAAACGCCCAGTGGTCTTCGTACTTCGCGCCTTGTTCAATCCACTTTTTGATGAGTGCGATTTGATGCGGCGTCAGTTCTTTTTTGGATTTGAGCGGCGGCATCCGTTCCTCCACATCGGGGGCGGTAATCCGCGCCCACAATTCACTCTTCAAAAGTTTACCCGCAACAATGACCTCCTTCTTGGCCTCGGCCTCCACATCCAAACGCATCTTCGCCTTGCGCCGCCCTTCATCAGGCCCATGACACAAAAAGCAGTTATTTGAGAGAATCGGCCGAATATCTCGGTTAAAGCGAACCACTTCCGGAAGCTGTTCTGCGGCATAAGCAGCCCCGCTTGACACGCATAGTACAATGGCAAATGTCGATATTACAAATCGCATACGGCTTGGACGATACCATAAAAGAAGTATTCGTTCAACCGCTAGCGGGACTGTATTTGTCCCATCAACTGTGCTAGACTCCAAAAGATATAAATTCAACCCAAGGAAAACCATGAGTGATACATTTGAAAGCGTAGTGAAACATTTCGAGGCCGCCGAGGTGCTGTTTCGAGCGGATCCGGAAAAGCAGATGGTTTGGGCTATGTTGCCCAGCGCCGGTGTGAACTGGATGGCATTCGTCAGCGTGGAAGAGGGGTCGCTGCAGGTGATGGCGCATCATCCTCTGCACATTCAGGAAGACAAACGCTCGGCGTTGGCGGAGTTCATCGTCCGTGTGGGGCCGCGAAACACTTTGTGCAGGCTGGAGATGGATTATGACGAGGGAAAGTTGATGACCCGAACTCGGATGTATTTCGATCCCGAGAGCTCCTTGAACGATGAATCCATCTTCGCGATGATTAGTTGTCCCGTGTTCGCGCTGGACTGCGTCCATCCAGCGGTGATCGCCATCCTGCACCAAGGCAAAACCGCCGCCGAGGCAGCCGGGATGCTTGATGAGGAAGGGGGAGCCAAGCAAGAGACGCCTCACGCCAATCGTTTCAATCTCCCCAAACCCGAAGGTGATGTGCCCTGGCTGGAGTTGCCAGAGGAGGGATTGCAGCGGAATTAATCATCCTCGCCTTTTTTGATGGCGGGAGGGGCTTCGCTTTCTTGTTCTAGATTTAAATCCAAAATTTTCCGCATTGGGCGTTCGAGTGCCGTGGCGCGGGTGGAGTTGAGTTGGTCGAAGTGGTTGTTTGCTGCTGAGAGGGATTTCCCCATTGAGTCAACTTTTTCGCCGTACACTTCCCACTGTTTGCTGAAATCCTGAACGAGTTTTTGGAGGTCTCCTGCTTTGCGCTCGACGGCAAAACTGGCGACGGATTGGCGGATGAGGGAAAGGATTGCGTAGAGTGTCAGCGGAGAGCAGAGCACGATGCGTTTGGTCATTGCAAAATCAATGAGCTCGTGGTCCTCCTGATTGATGAAGCTGTAAATGCTTTCGTTGGGGATGAAGATCAGCACGTAATCGACCGTGCCTCCGGCTGGGTCGATGTAGTTTCGCTTAGAAACTGCAGTGACATGCCTGCGAACATCGGCGAGGAAATGTTTTTTCTCATCCGCGCGTGTGGAGTCGTCATCTGAAGCCAGGAAATTTTCGTAATGAGTGATTGGAAATTTCACATCCATGTTCAGCCGCTTGTCTCGTGGAAGCCAAAAAGTGAAGTCCGGACGGTCGCCTCCTTCCATGGATTGTTTCGTGTAATTTTTCCCCTCCATCAAGCCCAATAGATTAAGGATGTCTTCAACCAAACGCTCGCCCCATTGTCCGCGGGCTTGGCTGCTGGAAAGGATGAGGCGAAGTTGGTTGGTCGTATCCTGGAGGCTGTCGAGCCGTTCGCTGGAAGTTTTGACTTGTGCCCTTAGCCCGGCTGTTCCTTCGCCTAGATCCTTCAGTGAGCGTTGGATGTTTTGGAGGCTGGAATCGATAAGCTCTTTTTTCTGGTCGAGTTGTTGGCCGGATCCTTCCTGTAATTTTACGAATTCATTGCGGGCTAATTCCAGAAACTGTCTTTGGTTTTCAGAAAGTGCTTGGCGCGATAAATTACCAAATGAATCTTCGAGTTCACTGGCGTTACGTTTGGCGGCCTCGGACTCTTTGTGTTTAAACTGCCAAATGACAAGCCCGCCCGCCACAAAACCGACGACAAATAACACAACCGGCAAAATAATATCCATCGCGCTCAGTTTCAACCCGACGGGGCGCGTTGACAAGCACGGAAGGGTTTTAAAAACCAATCCGGATTAATTACTCACCTTAATTGCGTCCCAGCTTTCGAAGGAGGCTTTGTCGATGCCGATGATGCGGACTTTGACGACGTCGGCTTGGGCGAGGCCGAGGGTCAAAAAAACAACGGCACAAAGCAGGAAGCCGATCATGAGGGATTTGGGGTCGATTTGTTTCATAGTTGGGAAATATGCCATAGGTGGCGGGCGTTGTCCAATTGGCGCGGAGAGTTTGACTCCCTCGCCAAAGAGCGGTAATTTGCCCGTCGACCAACCGGAGAGGTGGCAGAGTGGTCGAATGCGCTAGTTTGCTAAACTGGTTTACCTATAACGGGTAACGCGGGTTCGAATCCCGCCCTCTCCGCCATCTTCAAAAACCGTAATGCCCACGGACGCAATCAAAGTGCTGGTCGCAGGTTCCGATGGCGTAGTGCTTTCGGAATTCCTTCTTGGTGAAGGCGTGCACGCGATTGGTTCGGCAACGAGTTCGGCAATTCTTATTGGCGGCGCTGAGGCGGAACACGCTCGGTTGCATCTGCATAGCGGCGAACTCATCATCGAAGACCTCGGCACAACTGCCGGCATTTTTCTGGATGGGATGGGCGTGCGCGGTCGGTTGAGCGTGAGTCCCGGCCAAACCATTCAAGTGGGCGACCGTTGGCTGGCTTTGCAGGCAACCTCCAACGTGCAGGCAAAGGAGGGCGAGGTGTTGGCGCAGCGGTATCGACTCATTCGCCCCATCGGTCGCGGCGGTCGAGGTGAGGTGTGGCTGGCGCACGATGAGGAACTCAACGAAGAAATTGCCATCAAACGTCTACCACCCGAGATGGCCAATGACGCCGTGGCCATTTCTGATCTCAAACGCGAGGTGCAAAAGAGCCGCCATCTTAGCCACAATAATATCATCCGCATCCACGACCTCGTGCAGCCGCCGGGTGAACCGGCGTTTGTGACGTTGGAATTTATCAACGGCCAAGACCTCGCCACGATGCGACTTGACCAATCCAGCAATTGTTTCAAATGGGAAACGCTGCGTCCGTTGATGACGCAGCTTTGCGATGCGCTCGAGTACGCCCACCAAAACAAAATCGTCCATCGCGATCTCAAGCCCGCCAATATGATGGTTGATTCAGTAGGCAATCTGAAGCTCGCTGATTTCGGCATTGCCGCTTCAATGGCCGACAGCCTCAGTCGTTCTTCGATGCAAGGCAGCGTGAGCGGCACGACGCTTTATATGAGTCCCCAGCAAATGCGCGGCGAAATCCCACGCGCCAGCGACGACCTCTATGCGCTGGGCTCCACTTTTTATGAGCTGCTCACCAGCCGCCCGCCGTTCTCCAGCGGCGATGTCACCTATCAAGTTCTCAACGTCGTAGCCAAACCCCTCGCCGAGCGGCTCTCTGAGTTGGGTTTGCAAAACCAAGTGCCCGATGCGGTGTGCGCGATGATTATGGCGTGTCTTGCCAAGGACTCCGCGCATCGCCCCGCTAGCGCCGCGGCAGTGGAGGAATGGATTTCCAGCAGCCATGAACCTGCACTGCCGCCGATTACACGCCTCGCTCCGTTGCCACCCATTACGCCTTCGACGCTTGGCCACGCGCCTTCCGATGCCCCCCCGCCGCCGGTGCCCACACGGAGCGATGCTGCGCTGGCTGTGCTTGAAAGCGCCCAGCCGACCGTGCACGAAAAAATCGCTGCCGCCTGCTGGGGCAGTATTGAGGCACGGGATAATCCTTGGTATCAGGGCTTCGTTGCTGTTGTCGCATTT